>NZ_QAIU01000301.1:7015-16446 GCF_003061205.1 Pseudomonas sp. HMWF006 | reverse complement strand
GGACTGGCTGGGCGCTGGACGTCGACCAGACCTTCAAGGTCGGCAACGAAGTCAGCATCACTGAACGGAAAACCGAAACAGGTGCGGTAAAGACCTATGCCACTTGCCCGTTGGTAGGTGACTTCACGCTGATTCATATGTTCGAGTCGGCGCGCTTCGTGCCGATTGGCAATACGCCGGTAAAACTTGAGCCAGTCACCAAAGGTACCTTTTACGACGACGTTACCGGCCCGGTCATCGAAACCATGATCGGCCCGAGCGGTATCAAAGTGATCGAGGGGGCCAAGAAGGGCCAGACCTATCGCATTACGTTTTTCCCCAACGTATCCCAGAATGACGTCAAAGCGCTCTATAACTCCTATCAAGGCGTTATCAGCAAGCTTGATGGCTGGTTGCAGAGCGAATGGTCAAGCAAGTTTCAGCCGCAATGGGCCAGTTACTCTGCAGCCGATCGCGCCGGACGTTCGGTGATTTTGCTCAAACGCGCCCTGGAGGGGTTTGAAAAGGCTCTGTTGCAGCTGTGGGATGACATCAAAAGCTTGTTCGAGCTACTCGCCAATCCGAGGAAAAATTACGAAAAGCTGAAAAAGTACCTGTCGGACGTCGAGATCGACAAACTCTATGCAGCCTCCAAGGAGTCGATTGCTTCAGGGCTGTTGATCCTCAGCGACGAGCCGCTGATGTTCATCTACGTCTCCGCCATTGTTGCTTGGGTCGGCATGCTACCGCCGCAGGTTGTTGTCGACGTGATGACTGCCATCGCCTCGGAATTCCTGATCAACGTACTGGTGGGCATCTGCCTGACAGGTGGCGCCGGACTGGCCGTGAGAGCGGGCACCAAAGTCCTCTCCACCGTCAAATCCGGAGAAGCCATCAAGTATCTTGAAGACCTCGCGTCTACCTTGATGACACTCAGCAACAAACACGCCCTGCCCGCCCATGCGGAAGTGTCGAAACCAATCATCGCCAGCGCCAAGAATGTGCCGATGAAGCCTGCCAAAACCGCAGCGCTGAAAATCGATGAAGCTACCACTGAAGCGCCAAAAGCTGGCTCGCGCAAGGCTGAACCCAAGAGCCAACTAGAGGGACTGTCTCCCACAAAACAACTGCCTAAAACTGCAGATACTCCGAAACAGGAAGTCAAAGACGCCTCTTCGTTCCCAAGGGACAAGAAAAAGAACCAGTCCACTCTGCAACCCAAAGAAAAAGTCGACGACGTTCCTGATCAGTCCAAGACACCCGATGACAAAAGCGCCACTTGCGCGAAGAAGACCTGCACCAACGGCTGCCCGGTCTCGATGGTCACCGGTGAAGAGCTGCTAACCATTACCGACGGTGAACTCGGTGGCCTGCTGCCATTCAGTTGGACTCGACTCTACCGAACCAGCGCGGCTGAAATCGACTGCGGTCTAGGCTATGGCTGGAGCCACGCCCTCGCTCAACGGGTGGCCATCAATGGCGACGAGGTCGTGTGGACCGATCACGAAAACCGGGTCACCACATTTCCCCTGCCCAGCGTACAACGCCCGGCAATCACCAATAGCCTTTCGGAAGCCGCTATCTTCATTGGCGAAGATCCCTCCGAACTCATACTGACTCAGGCCGGCGAAAAGCCGCTGTTCTATCACTTCCGTTTCAACAGTAAAGGCGCGACGCTGATCGCCATCAGCGACAACTACGATAATCGCCTGCAGATCACCCGTGACATCCATGGTCGAATCAAGCGAGTGGATAACGGTGCTGGTCGTGCGCTGCTTGTCCGGTACGACCGCAAGCACATTGTCGCCATCGACTATCAGCAATTCATTCCGGCGGACAATCTCGAAGACGCCTGGAACACCGTTCAGACGCTGACCACCTATGAATACGATGGTCACCATCGGTTGATCAAAGCCACAAACGCTCTGGGAGAGTCCGAGCGTTATGCCTACAACGAGCAAAACGTCATTCTTGAGCGGCAACTCGCCGGGGGCGCAAGCTTTTACTGGGAGTGGGAAAAGGAAGGCAAGTCTGCACGTTGCATCCATCACTGGGCCAGTTTCTCTCAGATGGATGCGCACTATGCGTGGGATGACAAAGGCAGCGTCACCGTTACCAACGCCGATGGCAGCGAAGAGGTTTATACCCACGATGACAAGGCTCGACTCGTCGCCAAAGTTGATCCGGACGGTGCAGAACATCTAAAGGCCTATGACGACAAAGGCCGACTGATCGCCGAAAAAGACCCGATGGGGGCGGTCACGGAATATCAGTACAACGAAGCGGGTCGATTGGTCGCGGTGATCCCACCGGAAGACGCACCGACCACCTACGAGTACTACAACGGGTTTGTCCGTGTGGTAAATCGTGGTGACGCCAAATGGATCTACTGGCGTAACGACCAGGGTGACATCACTGAACAAGTCGACCCGGATGGCAACTCTACGCATTACGCCTATGATCGCCAAGGACGCCTGCTGGAGATCCGCCATCCCGACGGCAGCCGCCACCAACTGGGGTGGAACAACCTCGGCCAATTGCTGGAGGAGCGCCTGCCGGACGGCGGTCAGCGCAAGTACCGCTACGATGCGCTCGGTCGCCAGATCACACGTCAGGCTGAAACGGGTGCAATCACCCACTACCAGTGGGATGCGGCTAACCGTCTGGCACAGATCACCCTGCCCGGCGGCGCTACCCGTGCGTTCACCTACAACCCATACGGCCGCGTCACTGCAGAACGCGACGAACTGGGGCGCGTAACCCGTTACGAGTATGCCGATAACCTGCATCTAGTCAGCCGTCGCATCAACCCGGACGGCAGCCAACTGCGCTATCGCTACGACAACGCACGCCTGCTGCTCACCGACATCGAAAACGAACGCGGCGAACACTATCAGCTGGATTACTACTCGAACGGGCTGATCCAACAGGAAACCGGTTTCGACGGACGCCGCACTGCCTACGAGTACGACCTCAACGGCAAGCTGCTGAAAAAAACCGAATTCGGCGACGATGGCAGTGAGTTGGTGACCGATTATCAGCGCGATGCCTCTGGTCGCCTGATGGTCAAAACCATGCCCGACGGCGAAGAAATCCATTACAGCTACGATGCGTTGGGTCGCCTGGTAAACGTCGACGACGGCCACTGGCCCCTCGCCTATGAGTACGACGTACAAGATCGCCTGATCACTGAGCACCAAGGCTGGGGCACCACGCGTTACGAGTACGATAGCGTCGGCCAACTAAGCCAATGCCGACTCCCTGATGGCAGTACACTCGATTACCGCCACCTCTCCGGCGGTCGGCTGAGCAGCATCGACCTCAACGGCTCACGCCTGACTACGCACCAGTTCGCCGCTGGCCGTGAACAGCAGCGCCAACAAGGCGTGCTGCTTAGCCAATACCAATACGACGAACAGGGAAGGCTTCAAGCGCACACCGTAGGTCAGCAGGACCGCAATCTGTTCCAGCGCCGCTACGCCTACGATGCAAACGGCAACCTGGCCGGCATCGATGACAGCCGCAAAGGAAACCGCAGCTACCACTATGATCCACTGGATCGTCTGGTCAGCGTTCGCGGCGCCACCCCCGAAACTTTCGCTCATGACCCAGCCGGCAACTTGCTCGGTCAAAACGATCTGCCCACTGCGAACCTCGCCAACGTCAAAGGTAATCGCCTGCTTATGCAAGGCGACCGGCATTACGACTACGACGCCTACGGCAATCTGGCCCGGGAACGCCGTGGTACCGGACAGCAACTGGTCACCGAATACCGCTACGACTGCCAGCATCGCTTGATTGGCGTCACCTTGCCCGGTGGCAGCACCGCAAGCTACAAATACGACGCCTTTGGCCGTCGCATAGAGAAGACTGTCGATGGCCAGACCACCGAGTTTCTCTGGCAAGGTGAACGCCTGATCGCCGAAAGCGCTGAGAATCGCTATCGCACCTACATCTACGAGCCAGGCAGCTTCCGCCCATTGGCGATGCTCGATGGCGAAGGCCCGCTGAAGGCGACGCCGTTCTATTACCAACTCGACCACCTCGGTACACCTCAGGAACTTACCGACTACAGCGGCGAAATCATGTGGTCGGCGAAATACCGTGCCTATGGCAACCTGGCAGCCTTGGACGTCGCCGAAATCGACAACCCTCTGCGCTTCCAGGGTCAGTATTTCGATGCGGAGACGGGGTTACATTACAACCGGCACCGCTACTACAATCCAAGCACCGGGCGTTTTTTGACGCCGGATCCGATCAAGCTTGCGGGTGGGTTGAACAACTATCAGTATGTGCCTAACCCTACGGGGTGGGTGGATCCGCTGGGGCTCGACAATTGCCCAGAGGGTAATGGGTGCAAGCCTCCAAGTGGACTTGAGGCACCAGAAAGTGGCGCAAAGGTCAGCGAAGGCGCTCCTGATGTCCCTGGACCCGAGAGTGGTAAAAATCCAAAGTTCTTCAAAACCGAAACCACATGGAAAGCAAGCGGTAAAGGCACAGATAACGAATATAAGGTTTTCCAACAGGATATTGACTGGGATTTAGAGCACAAGGGCATGTCGAACTTAGACAGAGCAAAAGAAGGCGGTGCCCCTTACATAATGAAAGATGGGGTTCCTCAACAGCTACAGCTCCATCACTCAAGGCAGAACGGAAAGGGACCGCTTTTTGAGTTGAGTCGCAAGACCCACCTTACGACTCTCAAAGGTAAAGGCCGGGAAGCGGTTCATCCCTACGGCCACAATCAACATCCAGATGAGCCTGTAAACAGGGAACTCTTCAAGAAAGAAGTCCCGCAATATTGGAAAGA
The DNA here is from genome assembly GCF_003061205.1 of Pseudomonas sp. HMWF006. Lineage (NCBI taxonomy): Bacteria > Pseudomonadati > Pseudomonadota > Gammaproteobacteria > Pseudomonadales > Pseudomonadaceae > Pseudomonas > Pseudomonas sp. HMWF006. The sequence goes on along the minus strand of NZ_QAIU01000301.1, from coordinate 11,657 downwards.
CCGCGCAGCGGAGGCCGCTAAATGATACCGACCAAATTAAAATTACTAGTTGAAAATCAGCCGGGCAATACCCTTCGAACAGACAAGCAATCAGTTACAGAGGCTTTAAAACAGCTAAACATAGACACAAATAGCGAACTCGCAGAGTTTTTTTTAAACTACACAATAACTTTTTTTAAAAGCAGTTCTTCTGATGAAGAATTGTGTGACATCGCCGACCCAAGCAACGAAATCGAAATCGGAACAAATTTCATCCACGAAGTATGGGAGCTACCGGAAAACCTTGTCTGCCTCACCAACATTCAAGGCGAAGGCTGTTACTTGTATGACATAAATAGCGGCGAAGTTTTAGACTTCAGCCTTGCTAACCGAGATGATTTTCTAGCTGGTAAAACACAGCAAAAATGGGCTAGCTTCTTTGAGTTTTTGATTTGGTACTTATCTTAAACCTCACACCATTAAAAATCTTTAAAAAAGGAGCAAACCGAACGAATAAAAAGACAAAAAGGGGACAGATTTATTTTCTACAAACTGAAAATAAATCTGTCCCCTTTTCTGCTTAGTATCATGACGCCTATCGTGAAGGGATTTTGCGCAAACGGGGGACAGACCACGTTTTCTTATTCTGAAGGTGATCTGCACTTTATGAGTTTCAATTTTTCGCTCTGTAAAAGTGGTCCGTCCCTGATTGGTTCACAAAAAGCCATTAAGCCAACTAGACGCTGAAGATAAGTATCAAATTGGCAGAGGACGTGGCAGAGGACGTGGCAGAGACTACATTGAAACAGACGTGCCGGACTCTCAACTTGAATGGGTAAAAAACCCTAGATACGGCACAATGGAGCTTACGATCAAAGGAAATGTGAAGCTAGAGAATCCAACATTCAACCGGCGGAAATGATGCTAGAAAAAAACAAACAGATAGTTCTTAATGGAAAGGATGCACTCGAAGTTCTAGCAGACATCGAGCTCATCCTAATTTCACTACACAAAATAGGAAGCTACTACGCGGATAAACCCGTCGAAGATTACCGGAAGGCCACCACTGACTTTATTGATAATGAAAAGGTTACGCAGCGCCTTGCCAAAGTAAGGAGAATTATCAGCAAGAGCTTTGACTCAACACTTGGAGATGATGACATGGATGATATAGAGCGCCACCTGGAAGAAATTAAATTCTGGAAGCCCTAAAAGCCATAATCGGTCGCAATCGGGGAAAACCCTGTTGGTTCCCCACAAATCCACTACAGGTTTTGCGGCTGATGATGCACCTCATCGCGCAGAGCTTTCTTCAATCTTCCCACAGTCTTCGCTGCCTCCGTAAGACGGGGACAGACCACGAGAAAACGGCGACAGACCACGGTTTCTTTTTTGTATCTATAATCTGCCCTCTAGAAACCCTCCTATTTATCGCTATTTATAGTGGCCTGTCCCTTAACAACACAAGATATATTTTTTATAGATCAGAAACCCCCGTTGGCTACAATAATGGCGAGCTAACAAACTGGGTTAGGATTGAACTTTCAAAAGCTGGCGAACCTGTCATACACAGCTTTCCAGCCTCACCTGAACAAGTTAAAAAATACATGGGTAATGTAAAATGAGACCCAAGCTAAAGTACGAACTTCAACCAATTCGAGTACCAAGCGGCTGGACAATAACAATCAACAACTTTTTTGAGGTTGAGTTAACCCCAGAAACTAACGACTGGTTCACCTCCTCAGTACTATTAGGGGGTGTAAGGCGTAGTAGTGGGCACTGCTTCGATTCTAGAGTAGAGCCAGAGGGAGACCCCGACGGAGAGTTTGTAATTGATTTCCTAAAAATCGAATATGATCACAAAGGAAAACCGGTGAAAAACTCCGAAGTTTTTCTCGGCGAATTCAGAACTAAAAGCAAGATTGAATTCATTAAGCAGATTGAATCATTCATGATCGAAGCATGAAATACAGATAGAGAAAAAGGGGATCACAAAGGGACAGATTTATTTTCTACTGATAAAAAATCTGCCCTTTTTTAATTCAAGATGAAAGCTTTGGGCTGGATGAGAAATTCAGTCACCAACTGAAATAGTAAAAGTATAACAGGGGAGCAGGCGACGTTTTATTTTTTCTGAACGTGGTCTACCCCGAACGGCCATCAATCTTTCCGCGCTCTAAACGTGGTTTTCTCCTGATTAATTACTTATGCAAATCCATCTCAACATCGATGACCTACCCGCCTACCCATACCCTACAAACTTCCTGCACTTTGCATCCATTGAACCAGAAACAGATATCGAGCCTTGGTGGCTGCTGGTATACAACGCAGGTACAATCAACAACTGGTACAAAACACTCAAACAGCTTTATCCAGAACGCACATTGATCCCATTTGCCAAATTCAACGCGAATGATGACATCGCATGTTTTGATGGGGATGATTTTTCTGGGCAGCCCCATGTGTTGATAATTCATGCTTATGCGTCAGAGGGCTGGGAACTTCACGCCACCTACGCTAGCTTCGATAAGTGGCTAGAAGAAGCCATGGTGCAAAATGCCGAGTGGCTCAACGAGGACTAAAAACTTTAATCCCGACAAGCCTGGTATTTGCTTTAGAAAAAACGAGAGAACCGCAGGCAGCCCCTGAGAAGTCTCGTTGTTTAACCTCTACTCCCCCGGACTGAACAATCAAAGGACTGTAGCCTTGAAACGCTTGAATCGCCCATTTTCCATCCTCCTCGCCCTCACCTTCTCCCTTAATGCGACTGCACTGTCCCTTCGCTCCGAACAACGCCCCGACGGCACCACTGCCCTGTTACTTTCAAACGAACCCGCCGCAGAACGCGCGCCAAAGCTCAACCAGGATCCAGCGGTGCGCTCAGCACTGGTCGATTTTTTTGGCTATGAAACCGGTAGCTACACCAACGACAACACAATGATTGTGCAGCAAGTTCTGGAAGCGCTTGATTCGGAAATGTCGATGTTTGCGGACGGTGTGCCTGCCGGCAGCAAAATGATTACTGCCATGGATGATGGCAACAATGGGTTTGAGCGCGGCGCATTGTTGCTTAACGACAAGGGCCAGTTGGTCGCTGTCGGGCTGGTCAATGGCCACTGCACGGTCAAGTCGCGTGAGGAGGCTTTGACCTGTAACGATGCCCCGCAAACCGTGCTGACCATTTTCCAACCGCAAGGCGCTAAACAAGCTGATGCCGAATCTTTGATCGGCTGGAGTAAACAACTGCCTCCGATGATGGCGATATGGGCGGAAAGTGATGACCCGGAACGCCGAGCCAACGCGCAGAAAATTGCCAGCGTTGAATACGCTGCAACCAAACCGGAAGAGGGAGCGTGGACAGCGGCACAGTTACCTTCCGACTTTCCCAAAGCCATGCTGGCGATGCTTCCGCAGCGGGCTCACCTGATAGGTGCTGGCGCCCACGGTGTTTTCACGACGCCGGGGATGGAGGGCACGCCGATTGAAGGTGATTGGGACAAAATAGCCGGCCGTCCACAACATGAGTTCGAAGTCATTCTCCGGACTTTTACAGAGTACGCAGACGTCATCGACTTCTATCAGCAGCATGCGAAGGATGCCGAAATCAGCGGCAACCAGAGAAAGGCACTCGTTGAAGGCTATATTGGTGGCGGCACCTACAAGATTGAAATCAGTAATAGAGAAGACGAAGGCACAGTGATCACACTCTCTGCTTGGCGACAAGAAGTCTGATTTATCCAAATAAAAAAAGGGCGACCCCATGATCGCCCTCTTTTAAATCAATATATTCTCCCCGTTTAAATCAAAGCTTTTGCAGCTCTTCTTTAGCTCCCGGAGCACCGCGATCAATTGCTTTGAGCATCCAGTACTCGGCCTTGGATTTGCTTTTTGGCAAACCGCCACGTCCTTGCGCGTACATTTTCCCAAGCGCCAACTGCGCGTTGCCAAAATCTGCATCCGCAGACTTGCGGTAAAGCTTGGCCGCTTCACGTTGGTTTTTTACGGTGCCTCGCCCCTGTTCAAGCATTTGCGCCATTTCATACTGCGCATACTTATTGCCGAGCGCAGCCGACTTGCCAAACCAGGAAAATGCCAGAGCTTCATCCTTGTCCACACCTCGTCCAGCGGCGATCATTTCCGCGAGGTGAAGCTGTCCGTAATCGTCACCGGTTTCAGCCAGTTTGCGATACCACTGAGCGGCAACAACATCGTCCTGTGTAACTCCGTCACCCTTCTCATAGAGGCTTGCCAGCAGCATGTAGGCTGAGGGATATCCGCCTTCGGCGGATTGGTGGTAGTACGCTAATGCTTTGTCCATGTCCTTGAGATTTTTGATCGATCGGCCACCGCGATGGTAGATCTGCGCCAAACTGAACTGCGCTTTGGCGTTCCCCTGCTCCGCAGCTTTCAAATCCCAGTAAACACTTGCGTCTTCACCCTCAACGCTTCGATCCCAACGAAGTTCCTCAGCCAATCCGACTTGCGCTTCGGCATTACCTTGCTCTGCAGCTTTGCGAAACCACACTTCCGGCATGCCCGGTGACCACTGCTCAACCACCCCGCAGAGGTTCTCTTGAATGGCTTTGCCAAACTGCGTCTGCGCGTCAAGATCGCCTGCGACCGCTTGTTCATGCAGCCGCTCAGAATTTGGCGCGCACTTCCC
>NZ_QAIU01000301.1:1042-7005 GCF_003061205.1 Pseudomonas sp. HMWF006 | reverse complement strand
GTGAAAAAAGTGCCGTGCCCGCCGTACCGACAGTTTTGAAACGCTTGATCATTTGTTACTTCCTTGTGGCTTAAAAATTCCAACGAAAACCTTGCGCAAAATACTAGCTCGCTTCGAACACCTGCTCGTCCACGTCATACTTAACCACCACCCGATTCCGATACAACCTCACCCGCTCCACCAACTCCCCAACCTGCCCCTTCTCCCGCACTTCCCGCCAAATCTCATTCTCCCGATACACCCGCGCCCCCTCCCGCACAAACCGATGCCCTTCCTGAAACACGTGATACCGATACTCCCGTACCTGATCGCACAGCAACTCGCCCTCCAGCTGCGTGTCCCCCACCTTCAACTTCAGCTGAAAGCTCCGATCCGTCGGGTTGTGCAGCACCAGATCAACGTAGTTGTAGAAAATCGCCGCCCCGGACCCGAATGGCAGCACCCGCCCCTCATCCGGAAACGGGTCGAAGCTGTGGTTGGAGCGTTCAACCACCACCAGCGGTGAATGAATGGCCATCCAGTGAATCAGATTGCTCAGTTGGCAAATGCCACCGCCCACCCCGCGTCGAGCTTCGCCGAAGGACAGTTCCAGGCCTTCCACATACCCGCGTTCGCGTGTCGGGCGGCCGACGAGGCGGCAGAAGGAGAAGTGTTCGCCGGGGGCGATGATGACGCCGTCGATGGCGGCGACAGCCAGTTTGAGGTTGATGACTTTGTTGTGTTGCAGGGCGAGGTCGGAATCGCCGAGTTTGCGGATGAGTTTCGAGGTGTGTTTGAGGTAGCGAAATGGCAGGCGCTCGGCCTGTGCGCGAAGGCTTGCGTAGCGTTTGCCGGAGCAGCGCCAGGCGATCTGGCGGAACAGTCTTTTTTGCCACACGCGCAGCCAGTACAGGGTCGGGTGGTAGAGGGAAAGTGGTTTCATCCGTGATACGTCGGCGCTTGCCGTTGCTTCCTTGAGCCGTTGGGCGCGCATTTTAGCGTGTAACGATCTCCGGCACCCGTGGCATTTCCAGGCAAATCGAACGCTTTCAGACACTCGCCGCGCTCAGGAAATCTGCAAATTAAGGTTCGACTAAGGTTGCGTCGCTACCATCGCGTCTCATGAACCCCCTGTCGCCCCATGAACCGCGGATGAGTCCTTCTGATATGAGAGCGTTCGATTTACCAGCCCGGCCACAAGCGAATTTCAGTCTTGTCTTGGTAAATTACAAAACCCCTGACATCACCAGGATGTGTCTTGAGTTATTGCACCCACATGTCAAGGAGCTGCATATTCCGGTGTGGGTCGTGGACAATGATTCGGCCGATGCCAGTCTTGATTACTTGCGTTCGCTTGACTGGATCAATCTGATCGAACGTCCTTCGCCGGGTAAAGAACCCGGCCACATTGCGCACGGCAAAGCGCTGGATCTGGCGCTGGACAAAGTCGACACCGATTATCTGTTTCTGCTGCACACCGACACCTTTGTCTACGACAAAGAAGTGTTTGCCATGATGATGCGTGAGTGCACAAAAACACCGGACATGGCCGCAGTCGGTTGTGTCGAGCAACTCAATCGCGGAATTGTTCGTGACACCTGGCGTTTAACTTCGCGTTTCTGCAAGCACTATGTTCGTAAAGCGAAAGTGCGTATGGGCCTGCGTTCGAAACAGCCAAGACCTTACAAAGAAACGCATCTGAAAAGTTTCTGCACGTTGTGGAATGTCCGCTTGATGAAGTCTCAAGGCCTGCACTTTTGTATGGATGATCGAGTGCCCGGTTATACCCTGCAGGACCGGATGGTCGACTTGGGTTACGGCATCAAATTCCTCTCGCCGCGCAAGATTTTCAGCTATCTGGATCACATTCAGGCAGGAACCGTTGCCGCGGCGGGTACCTACGGGGAAAACCACCGGCGCACGAAGATGTATCAGGCCACCCTCAAGCGTCTTCAGAGGGCATAAACCAGAAGACCATGCAAGTGAAGGTTAATTTAAGTCCAATAAAAAAGGGCGACTGCAAAGTCGCCCTTTTTGCTTGCAGAAATTGTATACATCCGCTCCGAAGAGGTGTTCGCCCAGTGTAATGGCCTGGCAATCCATGCACCGGTAAAGAGCCCTGACACTGGGCGAACGGGTTGGATTTTAATAGAAGTTGGCGCTTATGTCCTCATACTTCAATGTAAAAATTATGTACGAACAAGTTAACAGATATTTATCGACGATTTCTTGCGTGAAACTTTCGGGATCGCTAAACCCTATTAATAGTATGACTACTCTAATACAAAAACTGTACAAGAGCAGTCATGCCGTAGAGTTAATACTCAACTTTCGTGTTGACTGGTCACTTTTAATATATCGGTGTAAGTGACGATGACGCTCTGCCCTTCTTTCAAATCTTTCAGCTTGGCTTGAATTTCAGGCTTTTTCACGTCGAGGATTTTCGATTGACCTTGCGGGTTTTGCAGGGTCACCTGATTTTTCTTCAAATCAATTTTGGTGATTTTCAGTTGCACCTGAACCTGACGGAACGCTTCACCGCCCGGATTATCGCTGCCCGGGGCGTTACGCAGCTCGCCGGTATGCTCGACGGTGCCAGGCAGACCTTTATCCACATCGGTGTCGAGGTACGCGGCGACGGAGCGCTGGACTTCAACCTTGACCAGATCGCCGACCTTGAGATTGGCGAGATTTTTCGCCTTGTCGCTGAGCTGGACATGCACTTGACGACCTTCGGCGCCCTCGAGCACGACCTGGTGCTTGGCAGCGTCAACGGAGATCACTTTGGTCGTGACCTGATCCGCTTCGAGGGTGGCAGACAACGGAATATCGGCGGCCAATGCGCCGAAGCTGGTGGCGGACAGTACGGTGGCGAGGGTGATGGCCTTGGCCAGTGTATGAAGCTTCATAGACGATCCTTTCCCTGTGATGAATGGCAGCACCCGGCGTCGAACCGCGTTCGGCGCCGAATGTGCCCCTGAGCATAGACGCTGTTCAGGGCTTGGCCGTCGTCTGTTGCTTTGCCGTGTCCTGCGCGGTGGACTCGCCGCTCGGTGTGCCTTTGCCGCTGTTCTGGCGCTGTTTGGGATCGGTTGGCCGCAACGCGTCGTTATCGCGCTCGGTTTCTCCTGGTGGCCGGGGCTCGTCGGGGTGTTCGCTGGAGTTGACGGGGTTCATGGCGGTTGTCCTCAGGCTTCGGGGTCGTCAAGTTCGCGGGTGACGTTGACCGCGGGGGAATCCTTGTGCAGGTCATCGGCCTTGGCGCGCAGGATCTGCCATTGCTCCAGATCGATCGCGCCTTGGCCCAGCAGGTCGTCGGCGATGCGTTGCAGATCGAAGTAGTGAGCGTCGGGGGATTGCTGCCAGTAGGTCGAGTCGTCGAAAAGGCGCTGCCAAATGCTGAGGTCCGGGGGTTGCAAGTCGTCGCTCATGGCCAATCCTCCACAGGTATTACGGTGTAGAGGCGGCGAAATGAAACGGAGTTCAATCCAATGCAGGCGCGCCGGTCAGTACCCGGTCATTTCCAGATAGCCGCGCCCGCCATGGCTGCCGCTGACCCGCACCGGCCCTTCCCAATAGGGAATGCGCAGGTTCATCCAGGCGTTGGGGTTCAACGCGGACAGGCTGATGTCCAGTTGCTTGTCGGGAATGCGAATGGTCCAGCGCACCGGCATCGAACGTCCAGCGACTTTGGCGGTGTCTTGCGGGACGAGTTCGATTTGTTCACTGCGCAAGGTTTGCGCCTGGCCGTCGGCGGTGATCCAGGTGCCGGTGAGGTATGGCGCGCCGTCCTTCTGGCGCATGCGGTAGAGCATGACGTGTTCACCGCTGTCGAGGTGCAGGGAGAACCAGTCCCAGCCGGTCTGATTGGCGGTCAGCGGCTGACTGCTCCATTCGCGATCGAGCCAGGCCGGGCCGCTGACGGTGTAGATCTGGCCGTCGATCTGCAAAGTGCCACTGGCCTGGAAAAACGGCTGGCTGTAGTAATACGAGGCCTGGCCCTGCTCGGATTTCTGGCTGAAGCCATTATCGCCCTGCAACACCAGCGGCCGACTGGACGTGAGGTGCAATTGATAGGCGAATGATTGATCGCGTGCACTGAGTTGCATATCGCTCAGGGGATCCTGCGCCTGACTGGCAAACCGCCAGTCATCGATCCACGCCTCGAACGGCGCCACGTTCACCCCGGCCTGCCCCACGCCGCCCCGAGCATAACGCTCGGCAGCATGGTGCGCGGTGGCCGAGGTCACCGCCGCATGGCCGAGCCAGACCGTCTGATTGCCCCAGCCCGGTTGCTGCGACACGGGCTTCAAAGCGCTGCGAAACAGCGTCCACTGCACACCATAATCGTTGCCCTGCGGGTCCTTGAGATTGGCGGTGACGTACCACCACTCGATACGAAAACCGTCATGGGCACCGTGATCGGCCGGGAAGCTGAACACCCGCCCTGGTACTACGGGGGTGAACTGCGCCGCCTGGTCGCCGAGCCCGGCAAAGCCCTTTTGTTCAGGCGCCGACTGATCACAGCCGGCCAGTAGCAATGCCAGGCACAACGACGCCACCCGGTTAATCCTCATGGGCAAACGTCCTCAGCAGGTCCGCCGGTTGCGTGCGGTACAACGAATACAGCGGCCAGGCTGAGGCGAGCAAGGTTGCCAGCAGCGCCAATCCCATCAGTTGCAGGAGTTGCAGCGGAAAGATCCGCAACGGCAACCGCCAGCCGAACGCCTGCACATTGATCACCGCATCCAGGCACCATGCCAGCGCGATTCCCAGCGGCAGCGCCAGTACCAGCGTCAGCACCGCCAGCAGCCAGGTCTGGCCGAGGTTGAGCAGCATCAACTGCCGGCGCGTCACACCCAACGCCCACAGCGGCGCCAGTTGTCCGAGGCGGCTCTGGCTCTGGGTCAACAAGCTGATGAACAGCGCCACACCCGCCACCGCCAGCGTCAGGCTGTTGAGCGCCGCCGTAGCCGCGAACGTGCGCTCGAACACTTGCACCGACCACCCCTTGAGCCGCGCCTGATCGACGATGCGACTGTCATCAATCTGGAAGCGCGTTTGCAGCGCCGACAAAAATGACGGGATGTCGGGCGGCGCGATGCGCAGGTTGAAACGGTTCGGCGTCAGTGTCGGCCACAGCCGCAACAGATGGTTGCTGTTGACCAGCAGGTGCCCCCTGGGATTGCCATAGTCGGCGTAGATCCCGACGATGCGCGGTGACCAGGTTCCGCCCGGGAACGGCAGGCTCAGATGCTCACCCGCACGCACCCTCAGGCGCCGCGCCAGTTGCTCGCTGAGCATCACCGCGTCGTCGTTCGCCAGGTGCGCCCACGGATCCCCGGCAATCGCGTCGAGCAGCGGCCAGTGCTGCCGGTAATACGGATGATCAATTGTCCCGAACACATCCGCCGGCCAGCCTTGCAGGGTCACCGCCACTTGCCAGTTGGGCAGTACGGCGCTGACGCTCGGCTGCTGCTTGAGCCAGCTATACAGCTCGCGGGACTGCGCCGGATTGACCGGGTTGATATAAAGCTCGGCGCTCAGGCGTTGTTCGAGCCAGTCGTTGAAAGTCTGGCGAAAACCGGCGGTCATGCTGCCAGCGCCGATGTTCGCTGCGAGCGCCAGCAGCAGCGCCATCAGCGCCAGACTCAGCGCCGGCAGTTGCTGGCGACAGTCGGCCAGAAACCACTGACCGAGCACCGAACGACTGCGCCCGAGCAGTTGATTGAGCACCGAGCTCAGCACCACCGGCAGCGCCAGCGCGGCGCCAAGCAGCAGCCCGGCCATCAACGCAAAACCACTGCCGAGTCTGTCGCCCCAGACCAGCGCCAGCAACGCCATCGCGCCCAATAGCGCCGCCAGCCACCCCTGACGCCGCAACCAGCGCGCATGCTGCTGATGCCAGGCCTGCGGTTCCGCCACCGCCAACAGCGGCAAGCGAGCCGCGCGCAGCAGACTGTTGGCACCGGCCAGCAATGCGC
>NZ_QAIU01000301.1:0-1032 GCF_003061205.1 Pseudomonas sp. HMWF006 | reverse complement strand
CCGCCACTTCCGCACCGTAGAGACCGCGCAGGCTGGCGGCGACGTCCGGAAGCAACACACTCGCCAGCCAGTATCCGCTGATGACCCCGAACACCCCGCCGACCAGGGCCAGCACACCCAGTTCGACGATCAGGCTACCGATCAGCATCCGCGCACTCACCCCGCAGGCGCGCAGGGTACGCAGCAGTCCACGCCGTTGTTCCAGCGCCAGGCCAATGGCCGCGTGAACGATGAACAGCCCGACCACGAACGAGAGAAACCCCAAGGCATCGAGATTCAAATGAAAACTCTCGGTCAGGCGCGCCAGATTGTTTTCCTCGGCACTGCTTTTAAGCTGCAACTGACCGTTGAACGCCGCTGGCAGCTCGGCGTGAAAATCCTTCGGCAATAACAGCCGCGACAGTTGCCCGGGTTGTTCAAGCAGGGTTTGCGCGACGCCGATGTCCACCAGCAACACACCCGGGGCCATGTCCTGTTGCGCGTGCAACGGCGGCAGGGTCTGGCCGTTGACGGTCTGCGGCGTGGCGCCCTCGCTGAGGTTCAAGGCCTGCAGCGTCTCCGGTGAAATCCACGTACTACCCGGCGGCGAGAAGAACGCTACGATACGCTCGATCGGCATCGCCTGCCCGGCCACGGCGGAATCCGCCGGCAGTGACACCGGTTCGATGCCGATCAGTTGCAGACGCTGGTTATCGTGATCCTTGAGCACCAGTCGCCCCTGCAACAGCGGTGAAACCGGCCAGCCGTCGCGGCGCAGATCGACAAACCATTGCTGCGTGAAGGTCGCACCGTTCGGTGTCGCGAGACTGGCCTGGGGTTCGCCACCGATCATCTGGCTGGCCCGGGCGTAACTGTCGCGGGCCTGACTGTTCAGCGCCTCGACCCCGGTCAGCAGACTGGTCGCGAGCCACAACCCGGTCAGCACACTGAAAAACTGCACGGGATGCCGCCGCCAATGGCTGAGCAGCGCGCGCAGGGTTTGCCAGAAAACGTTCACGTCAGCCGGCCATTGGACAACACCACCCGCTGCGC
>NZ_QAIU01000300.1:13161-16442 GCF_003061205.1 Pseudomonas sp. HMWF006 | reverse complement strand
CCATCATGGCGTTCACCGTGATTGTCTGGGGCCTCGGCGTAGGGCCGGTGTATACCAACTGACATGATTCCCCCCCGAGAACGACAAGATCTGCCAATACAGGCCGCCGCAAGGCGGCCTTCTCGTTTGGCGGATGACCATTCGGCAGGTCGGCGATTCGCAAGTCCGGGAGGTTGCGGCATACTCGACGCCTCTGGAGATCCATCAAGCATGCCCGAGCAACTCAATACCCGCGTCGAAGACTGTTACCAACTCGCAGAAGCCTTTTTCAAACGTCATTTCCAACGCCCCGTCGTCAGCCTCAAGCTGCGCGGGCAAAAAGCCGGTGTCGCGCATCTGCACGAGAACCTGCTGCGCTTCAACCCGCAGCTGTACCGGGAAAACACCGAACACTTCCTCAAGCAGACTGTGGCCCACGAAGTCGCGCACCTGATCGCCCATCAACTGTTCGGCGACCGCATCCAGCCACACGGCGAAGAGTGGCAACTGATCATGCGCGGGGTCTATGAACTGCCGCCGGATCGCTGCCACACCTACGCCGTCAAACGCCGCAGCGTGACCCGCTACATCTACAAATGCCCGTGTGCCGACAGTGATTTTCCGTTTTCGGCGCAGCGTCATAGCCTGGTGCGCCAGGGACGACGGTATTTGTGCCGTAGATGCCGCAACACCTTGGTATTCAGTGGTGAGATGCGGGTGGAATAGTCAGTGTTCAGCTGGACCGCAGGGCCTCATCGCTGGCAAGCCAGCTCCCACAGTTTTCGAGATGCTCACAGGCTCTGTATACGACACAAAACCTGTGGGAGCTGACTTGCCAGCTCCCACAGTTTCCAGGTGCTCACAGGCTCTGTATACGACACAAAACCTGTGGGAGCTGGCTTGCCAGCGATGAGGCCGGTACAGGCCCTAAAGAATGACTTTGGAAGCACGCAACTCGGCAATCCGCTGCGCACCAAACCCCAACTCGCCCAACACCTGCTCCGTATGCTGCCCCAACCCCGCCCCGACATGTCGCGGTGCCGGCAGCGCCTCGGAGAATTTCAGCGGACAGGCAATCTGCGCCTGCGTCGTACCATCCCCACGCGGCACCTGGGTCACCAGTTCACGCGCCTGCAACTGGGGATGCAGCACCGCCTCGCTCAGATTCAGCACTGGCTCGACACAGGCATCGACCCCGGCGAACAATTCACACAGCTCGGCAAAGTCGTGTTTCTCGAACTCCACTTTCAGTGCGTCCTTCAATAACCGCTGCTGCTCGGGCTTGGGCGACAAGCCCTGCGCCGCCAACTCTGGCCGGCCCAACGCCGTACACAGTTGCTGCATGAAGGCCGGCTCCAGACTGCCCACCGACAACCAGCGCCCGTCACGCGAGCGGTAATAGTCATAGAAGCTGCCGCCATTGAGCATCTGGTCTTCCCAGTGCGGTTCCTCGTCACAGGCCAGGTAACCGGCACCGGCCATCGCGTGCAGACTGAACGCGCAATCGGTCATGCTCACGTCCAGATGGGTGCCCTGCCCGCTCTGTTGCCGGGCAATCACCGCCGCCAGCAGGCCGATCACGCCGTGCAGCGAACCACCGGCGATATCCGCCACCTGCATGCCCAGCGGCAACGGACCGCTGTCGGCGCGACCGGTATAACTGGCCAGCCCGGCCAGTGCGAGGTAGTTGATGTCATGCCCGGCGCGATCCTTATACGGCCCGGTCTGGCCGTAACCGGTGATCGACACGTAAATCAGCTTGGGGTTAATCGCCTTCAACGCTTCATACCCCAGGCCCAGGCGCTCCATCACTCCGGGGCGGAACTGCTCCAGAACAACGTCGTAGTCGCCCAGCAACTGCCTGATTACCTCCAGCGCCTCGGGCTGCTTGAGATCCAGCGCGAGGCTGCGCTTGTTGCGGTTCAGATAAGCGTGGCTGGCCGACACGCCCTGATCGTGGGGCGGCAGCACCCGCAGCAGATCCATACGGCTCGGCGATTCGATGCGCAGCACCTCGGCGCCCATGTCCGCCAGCAACAGCGAGGCGAACGGGCCTGGCAGCAGGGTCGAGAAATCCAGAATCTTCAATGAGGCCAGCGGCGCAGACATGGGCGATCTCCTTGGGCAATGCACCCAGCCTAGGCAGCGATGCCGCGTCCGGCAATCACCGGATATGTCAGCGGGGGTGACCGTTACGCTCAAATCAGGGGCAAGAAAAAACCCGCCGAAGCGGGTTTCTCAGTGCATCTGTGGCGAGGGAGCTTGCCCCCTCGCCACAGAGTATTACCCGAGTGCAGTTACTTGACGTTGCTCGGGGTCGCGCCTTCAGCCACACCCAGGTCATCTTCAGGACGGGTGTCAGCGATACCACGACCGCCCGAGGCCAGCTCGGATTGCAGCACGTCGGTGTCCAGCTCTTTCACCCACTTGGCAACCACGATGGTCGCGACGGCGTTGCCGACCAGGTTGGTCAGGGCACGGGCTTCGGACATGAAGCGGTCGATACCGAGGATCAGCGCCAGACCGGCCACCGGCAGGTGACCGACCGCCGACAGGGTGGCGGCCAGTACGATGAAGCCCGAACCGGTCACGCCAGCCGCACCTTTGGAGGACAACAGCAACACCACCAGCAGGGTGATCTGATGGGTGATGTCCATGTGCGTGTCGGTTGCCTGAGCAATGAACACGGCCGCCATGGTCAGGTAGATCGCGGTGCCGTCGAGGTTGAACGAGTAACCGGTCGGGATCACCAGACCTACAACCGACTTCTTCGCGCCCAGACGCTCCATCTTGATCAGCATGCGTGGCAGTACCGATTCCGACGACGAAGTACCCAGTACGATCAGCAGCTCTTCACGGATGTAGCGGATCATCTTCAGCACGCTGAAACCGTGCATGCGGGCAATACCGCCGAGCACGATCAGGATGAACGCCAGGCAGGTGATGTAGAAGCAGATCATCAGTTGACCCAGCTGCACCAGCGAGCCGACACCGTAGGCACCGATAGTGAAGGCCATGGCACCGAAGGCACCGATCGGCGCGAGCTTCATGATCATGTTGATGATGTTGAACATCACGTGGGCGAAGCGATCAATGAAGTCGAGGATCGGACGACCGTAGTCACCCAGGCGATGCAAGGCGAAACCGAAGATCACCGAGAACATCAACACTTGCAGGATGTCACCGGTGGCGAATGCACCGACGATGGTGGTCGGGATCACGTTGAGCAGGAAGCCGACAACGCTCTGGTCCGCGCCTTGTGCCACGTAGGTGGCGACTTTCGAGGCGTCCAGGGTGCTGAC
>NZ_QAIU01000300.1:0-13151 GCF_003061205.1 Pseudomonas sp. HMWF006 | reverse complement strand
GTGCATGCCGTTGCCCGGTTGCACGATGTTGACCACAACCAGACCGACCAGCAGGGCGATGGTCGAAACGATTTCGAAATACAGGAGTGCGTAACCGCCGGTCTTGCCGACCGATTTCATGTTCTGCATGCCGGCAATGCCGGAAACCACGGTGCAGAAGATGATCGGGGCGATGATCATTTTGATCAGTTTGATGAACCCGTCACCCAGTGGCTTTACCGCGACACCGAACTGCGGGTAGTAGTGACCGAGCGCAATACCGATGATGATTGCGATGATCACCTGGAAATACAGGGATTTGTACAGTGGCTGACGAGTCGTCATTGCAAGTGTCCTCAAGCGTCCCGCGGGCAACATCCATCTGTTGAGCGCAGAACCTGAATTGCGAACCCTCCTGCACTGGAGGGATTTGTTGTTCGAGCGGCACTTTTCCTACGGGAAAAACGCACGCTTCTGTCGCTTTTATCGCAAACGCCGTGCCACCTTGGTGCAATTCGCTGCAAGCCTTTTGATATCAGGACTTACAGGCTTTTCTGTGTCACTGTTCGGTGACTCAAGGATGGCGGATTTCCGCCAACTCACCGGCTCTCGTCCTACAATTTGGCGGAAATCCGCCTTGTTGCCGATGGAAAGCCCCGGCTACCATCCGGCGCCTGAGGAAGGATCTGCCGCTTATGCGCGAACGCACCATCGCCAGTCATTTCGCCCGTGCTGCCCTCGGTGGCGCACGTCGCCTGGGTTTCGATTATTCGAACCTGCTGTCGCAACTGGGCATCAGCCCGGAATTGCTAGATGAACCCCGCGCGCGCATAGCTCCGGAACAATTCACCCGGTTGATCCAGAACCTGTGGCTGGCCCTGGACGACGAATACCTCGGTTTCGGCCATGCACCCAGCAAACCCGGCAGTTTCGCCATGATGTGCCATGCCTCGATTCACTGCCGCAATCTGGAGAAGGCACTGCAACGCGGTTTATTGTTTTATAGCCTATTCCCGCAAGCCCCGCGCCTGAGCCTGCGCCGTGAAGACGAATGGGTGCGCCTGAGTCTCGATGATGCGCAGCTATGGGATCCGGATCACTTTCTCAGCGAAAGCCTGCTGGTGATCTGGCATCGCCTGGGCAGCTGGATGATCGGCCAACGGATTCGCCTCGAACAGGCCACGTTCAGCTACCCGCGCCCCGCCCATGGTGCGGAATACGAGTTGCTGTTCCCCTGCCCCACGACCTTCGGCGCCGGGCAGAGCAGTCTGGTCTTTCACAGCCGCTACCTGCACATGCCGTTGTTGCAGGACGAACGCACCCTCAAGCATTTCCTCGAGCGCTCCCCCGCCGACCTGCTCTCGCGCCCCGACGACGGCGACAGCCTCAGCAGCCGCCTGCGCCGCTTGCTCAGCCGCGACAGCGCGCGCTGGCCGGATCTGGAGGCGGTGGCCGCGCACCTGCACATCAGCCCGCAGACGTTGCGCCGGCATTTACGTGAGGAAGGCACCAGTTTTCAGGCGCTGAAAGATCAGTTGCGGCGGGATATCGCCATTTACCATTTGGGCCGCGCGGATCTGTCGTTGCAACAGATCGCCGAGCAGCTCGGGTTTTCCGAGCCGTCGGCGTTTCACCGGGCGTTCAAGAAGTGGACGGGGCTGACGCCTGGGGCTTATAGGGCGCAGGAGCAGTGATCTGCTCGCAGCCTGTGGCGCCTTGACTGGCCTGATCGCTGGCAAGCCAGCTCCCACAGTGTCCGAGCCGAACACAAAATCCTTGAACGACATCGAAACCTGTGGGAGCTGGCTTGTCAGCGATGGCGCCCGAAAGGCCGGCGACTAAACCGCCGGAAAATGAATCCTGAACGCCGCCCCGCCCATCGGCGAATCCCCCAGCATCAGTTTGGCGTTGTAACTCTCGATGATGTCCTTGACCACCGCCAGCCCGATGCCCTGCCCCGGATGCTGACGATCCAGGCGCTCGCCACGCTCGAGAATTCGCGCACGCTGATCAGGTGGCACGCCCGGGCCATCGTCCTCGACGCACAATTCGACCCCGGCCAGGGTCTCGCGCACGCTGATGCGCACTTCCCCCAGGCACAGACGATAGGCGTTCTCCAGCAGGTTACCCATCATCTCCAGCAGAGCGCCCTGCTCGATCGGCACATAACAATGCTCCGGCAGATCAAACGCCACGCGCACACGTTTGTCGCGATACACCTTGTCGAGGGTGTCGCACAGGCTTTTCAACACCGGCTGTAGCCGCACCTGATGGCGCACCAGACCGCTTTTGCGCAGGCTGGCGCGTTGCAGTTGATAGCTGATCTGCTGGCTCATGCGTTCGATCTGGCTTTGCAGGACCCAGGCCTGATCGAGGTCCTTGGGGCGCTGGGCCATGTCTTCACTGACCCCTTGCAGCACGGCCAACGGGGTTTTCAGGCTGTGCGCCAGATCATCCAGGGAGTCGCGATAGCGGCTGCGCTGTTGCCGCTCGCTGAGCAGCAAACGGTTGAGCGAGCCGGTCAGGCGCAACAGTTCGCGCGGGTGTTGTTCAGTCAGGCTTTCGCGAGTGCCGCCTTCGATTTCATCGAGTTCCTGGCTGAGCTGACGCAAGGCCTTGAGGCCCCAGGACAGGCCGATCCAGAGCAATACCAGCAATACCAGCAGCGCCGCGCCAAAACCCAGATAGAGATTCTCGCGCAGGCCTTCGAGGGTGGTTTCGTATTCGCGCACCGGTTGCAGGGCGACGATGCTGAACGCTGCGTTTTTGCCGCCAAGCAGTTTGACTTCAACGTCATAGACGAAGAATTCCTGACCGTTGGTCTCGCGAATCCGCGCGAACTCGTTGCCGAGTCCATCGTAGCGCGGTTTGTAATTGATCTGTTCTTCCTGGGTGGCTCGCGAACGCCAGACCAGATGCCCTTCGCGGTCGTAGATGTAGCCGAGCAAGCGGAAGTCGGTGAGGTTGAAACGCTCGTCCGGCAACTGATCGGGCATCAGCAGCCGACCGTTCTCGACCCGCGCCGCGGAAATCAACGTGGTGACGTCCGAAGCCAGACGCTGCTCGATCGAATCCTGCAGCGCGAGACTGAACGCACCTTGCATCGCCGGAAGCAACGCCAGCATGAACAACACCGCCAACGTGGCGGCGGCGAGCATCAAGCGAACGCGAAGGGAACGAATCAAGTGCAGCGCTCATTGAACAGGTAGCCGAGACCCCGCACGGTGTCGATCGGTTTGAACCCGGCCGGGCCTTCGAGCTTGCGGCGCAAACGGCCGACCAGCACTTCGATGACATTCGGATCGCGCTCATCGTCATCCGGATAAAGCTGCTCCATCAAGCGATCCTTGGGCACCACTTGCTGGTGGTGCCGCATCAGGTATTCAAGGATGCGGTATTCGTAGGCCGTCAACGCCAGCGGCTCTTCATCCAGCGATGCCTGTTTGCGATTCAGGTCGAGCAACAACGGCCCGGCGACGATGGTCGATTGGGTGAACCCGCTGGAGCGGCGCAACAGGGCATTCAGCCGCGCATCGAGTTCTTCGAACTGGAACGGCTTGACCAGATAGTCGTCGGCGCCGGCGGCGAGGCCTTCGACCTTGTCCTGCCAGTTGCCGCGCGCGGTGAGGATCAGGATCGGGAAGGTCTTGCCGCCGGAGCGCAACTGGCGAATCAGGTCGAGACCGCCCATGCCCGGCAAGCCCAGATCGATCACCGCCAGATCGAAGTTGAACTGTCCGGTCTGGTACAGCGCCTCTTCGGCATTGGCCACGGACTCGACCACGTGACCGCTCTCCGTGAGGCGGGTTTGCAGGTGATGACGCAACAGCGCTTCATCTTCGACGACCAACAATTTCATAACGCTCTCCCGGGTAAATCAAACGCTCCAACTTCAACAGCCTACCTGTGGGGGCGAACCTGCTCGCGAAGGCGACGGCACAGGCAACAACTTTCTCACTGCTGTTCGGTAGGGTGCAAGGTTAGCAAGCCGCCCCTGTACCTGCCCTGAACACTCTCTGAACCGGCGCCGAATCAAATCGACTAGGCTGTCCTGACCACTTTCGACAAGGAGACCGACCATGCGCCTGTTCCTAGCACTCACCCTGCTCGCTGTCAGCAGCCTGGCCAACGCCGCGATCAAGACTCAGGAGATTCCCTACCAGAGCGCCGACGGCACACAACTGATCGGCTATTACGCCTATGACGACGCGATCAAGGGCAAGCGCCCGGGCGTGGTGGTGGTGCATGAATGGTGGGGCCTGAACGATTACGCCAAGCGCCGCGCCCGCGACCTCGCCGGGCTGGGTTACAGCGCACTGGCGATCGACATGTACGGCGAAGGCAAGAACACCGAGCACCCGAAGGATGCGATGGCGTTCATGCAGGCCGCGACCCAGGACGCGGCCGCTGCGAGCAAGCGTTTCGAGGCCGGACTGGATCTGCTGAAAAAACAGCCGCAGACCGACATTAATAAAATCGCCGCCATCGGCTATTGCTTCGGCGGTGGTGTGGTCCTGAACGCTGCGCGCCAGGGTGTGCCGCTGGCAGGTGTGGTGAGTTTCCATGGTGCACTGGCAACCACGACCCCGGCCACGCCCGGCAGTGTGAGAGCGAAGATTCTGGTCGAACATGGCGCGCTGGACAGCATGGTCAGCGCCGACAACGTCACCGCGTTCAAGGCGGAAATGGACAACGCTGGTGCCGACTACACGTTCGTCAGCCTCAACGGCGCCAAACATGGTTTCACCAATCCGGATGCCGACCGCTTGAGCCACGGCGAACACGGTGGCCCGGATATCGGCTACAACAAGGCCGCCGATGAAAAATCCTGGGCGGACATGAAGGCGTTCTTCCAGAAAATCTTCAGTTGATCAAACGCTGCAGGATGACCTGTGGCGCGAGGGAGCATGCTCCCTCGCCAAAACAGCATGACCTACTACCCAGCATCGACATCAACCGGCAAAATGCCCGCCATGAATGTCAGCCCGATCCTTCCCGCCTGCTGCACCCCGCTCGACGCCCACTGGCCGTTGCCAAACGTCTTGCCCGACACCGTCCTGCTCAGCACCCATTTCGACCCGGCGCAACTGCTCGGGGATGACTTCCAGCGCAGCGCCGTCGTGCCGCCGCCGAGCATTCAGCGTTCGGTCGCCAAGCGTCAGGCCGAGTTTCTGGCCGGGCGTATCTGCGCCCGTGCGGCGCTGCAACAACTGCAAGGCGCAGGGGTTGTCCCGCCGATTGGCGAAGATCGCGCACCCGTGTGGCCGCCGCACATCTGCGGCTCGATCACCCACAGCACCGGGCGTGCGGCGGCGATAGTCGCCAACAAACAGCACTGGCGCGGCCTGGGCATGGACCTGGAAAACCTGCTCGACAGCGAGCGCGCCGAACGCCTCGCCGGAGAAATCCTCACGCCGGCGGAATTGCAGCGCATGGCCGCCGGCTCGCCAGAGCAGTTGGGCCTGTGCGTGACGCTGACTTTTTCGGTGAAAGAAAGCCTGTTCAAGGCGCTGTATCCGATCGTGCAACAGCGTTTCTATTTCGAGCACGCTGAAGTGCTGGAGTGGACGGCGCAAGGTCACGTGCGGCTGCGGCTGCTGACCGATCTGTCCGCAGAATGGCGTCATGGCACTGAGCTGGAGGCGCAATTTGGGGTGCAGGAGGGGCAGTTGTTGAGTCTGGTGAGCATCCCTGCCTGAAATCTTTATCGCCGCTCAGGACCCCATTGCCGGCCGGCCCGCTCCCCCAGGCTCCGGGCGTGCGCAAGCCCTGTGGAAGCTGCCTTGCCAGCGACGGGGCCAGCAAAACCATCACAAATACTCAACGTCGCTCCTGATTCCTCGGCCAGCTCAGGCTGAAACACGCCCCTCCCAGACTCTTGCTCTTGCCAATGATCGCCCGGCCGTCATGCCAATGGATGATCCGGCGCACGATCGACAACCCCAGACCGTGCCCGCCCGACGCTCGCGTCCGGCTGTCATCCAGGCGCAGGAACGGCGTGAAAATTCGCTCCCACGCCACCTCCGGCACACCTGGCCCGTCATCCTCGACATCGACCCGACAACGCAACTGCCCGACCTGATAACTCACCGTGACCTTCGAACGCGCATGGCGCATGGCGTTGCTCACCAGATTCTGCAGCGCCCGGTGCAGATAACGCGGCTCGGCCTCGACCCAGGCCCCGTCATTATCGGCAGCAGACAGACACAACCCCCGCTGCACCGTGACTTCGGCACGCAACGGCGCCAGTTCCTCGATGACTTGATTGACCAGCGCATCCAGATCAATGCGCTGGAACGTCAGCGCCGGCGAACCCTGTTCCAGGCGTGCGTAAGTGAGCATTTCATCGACCAGCTTATCGAGGTCCTCGATATCGTGGTCCATGCCTTCGCGGTACTTTTCCAGCGCCTGCGGCGTGGTCGCCGAGCCGATCATTTCCAGACCGAAGCGCAAGCGCGCCACCGGTGTACGCAGTTCATGGGACACCGCCCGCACCAGTTCACGCTGGATGGCCAGCAACTGCTGCAAGTGCTCGGCCATTTTGTTGAAGGCTGACGCCAGCCGCCCGACCGAGTCGGCGCCGCGCGCCGGCACGCGGGTTTCCAGACTGCCCTTGGCGATCCGCGTGGCGGCGGCTTCGAGGCCACGCAAGCGGCGTTCGAGCTGACGCACCAACAGGTAAACGATCAGGCCGATCAGGCTCAGCCCGAGCGCCGCGATCAGCACCAGCCATTGCGGCGGATACGGATTCATCTGATACAACGGGCCGATTTCCAGTACCCACGGCGTGCCGACCATGCCGGCGAACACCCGGATCGAATCGCCGCCCTTGCCCAGCGCCATCACCGTATCGCCCTCGGCGACGCGGCGGCTCTGGTCTTCGTCCATGTCGGCGTCTTCCACGGTGACCAGGCGCAGATCAAAGCCGAAGCCTTTCTCTTCCTTTATCTGCGCAAGACGCCTGGGCTGTTCGCCGACCGGCACGCGCACCAGTTCATCGGCCAGCAGGTAAATCGTCGCCCGGGCCAGTTGTTCGCTGATCTGCTGCACTTCCCCCACCAGCACAAGCTGTTCCTTGTCACTGACCAGCCGGAAGACCCTGGCCGCGTGTGGGCCGGTCTGTTCTACCAGGGCCTGGCCGCGTTGCACGCGGGTGCGTTGAGCCAGATCGAGGTCGGTCTCGGCAAACTTTTTCAGTGCCAGCGGAATGCCGAGCAATCGTTCCCACACCAGCAAGGCACGATGCCGCTCGGTTTCGTTCATCGGTTGCAGGTTGTCGGCCATCAACGAAAACGTGCCGTGGGCCAGACGCTCGCGGTACTGCTCGCTGCGCACCTGATTGAGCAGGTTCAGCGCCAGCACGCCGAGCACCGCCACCAGAATCAGCGCCGCGCACATGCCACCGTAGATGCGCAGGAAGATCGAGTTCACAGCGGCAGGTCTGCGCAGGCTTCAGGGACGAACAGGTAGCCTTTGCTGCGAATGGTCTTGATCAGCCGTGGATGGTCGGGGTCGTCGCCGATTTTCGGACGGATGCGCGAGATGCGCACGTCGATCGAGCGGTCCTGGCCGTCGTAGCCGATGCCACGCAGGGCGGTGAAGATTTCTTCCCGTGACAGGATGCGCCCGGCGTTGGACACCAACAGCCAGAGCAGGTCGAATTCGGCGCTGGTCAGCTCGATGCCGGTGTCGCTCAGCCAGGCTTCGCGCAAGGCGTTGTCGACCACCAGCGGGCCGAATTGCAGACGCCGGGATTTCTCGCTGGCCGGTTCCGGTGTGTCACTGCGGCGCAGCAACGCCTGAATGCGCGCCAGCAACAGGCGCGGGCGCACCGGTTTGCACACGTAATCGTCGGCACCGAGGTCGAGGCCCTGAATCTGATCGGCATCGTCAGTGCGTGCGGTGAGCATCAGAATCGGCCCGTCGTACTGACTGCGCACTCTGCGGCAGATGCTCAGGCCATCCTCGCCCGGCAACATCAGGTCGAGGATCACCAGATCCGGCTGCTCCCTGATGATCCGCGCCGCCGCCAGCGCCCCGTTGCCTTCAATGTCTACACGCAATCCATTGGCTTGCAGGTAGTCACGCGTCAACTCGGCCAGACGCTGGTCATCCTCGACGATCAATACCTGAAAGGCTTGTTGCTCCACCGCTGACCTCTGCTTTCCATTGTTATTAATAAAGGAGGTACGCCTGACTCAACACAATACCCCGTGGCACCGGGCTTGCTCGCGAAGGCGACGGCGCGCTCGACATTGAGGCTCGATGACACAGCGCATTCGCGAGCAAGCCCGCTCCCGCAACCCTGCGCCAGTCACTGACTGACATCCTGTCCCCCGTCTTTTTGTCATCTTTTCGGAGGATAAGAATGCGTACTTGTGGGCCGATTGTATAAACGGCGTACAGCCAGAACACAAGTCGGTAAATGCGTTCGGACAAGGCGGTTTTTTGTGATAGGGTTCGCGCCCTTAAAAATCCGCTGAAGCGTTTTTCCCAAGGAAAAAACGGTGACAGACGGTCTAGCTCAGCAGGTTCGCGGCCTACACGGGAATTCCGTGTTTCTTACACAATTTACGCACAGGTTTATCCACAGTTAGTACGTTGCAAGCCCCCTCGAAACGCATTATCTTGTAGCACGGCGCAAGGATAGACCCTACATATAGGGTTTTCCGCTTAAACGCCCAACCACATTTCGGACCTGAAACTCAAGCGCTTTATTGCCAGTTTCCGGTTGAACCAAGCAAGTTTTTCAAAGCCCAAACCGCACTTGCGGATGGCATCGTTTTTCAGGTTGGAAACGACCGGAACGGTACGGGTGTTGCAGTCATGACTGTCACCCTGGAAGGAATCCGGCTCGAGCCCTGGCTCGCAGCCAAAAACTTCGGCAAGGATGCGGCGTCATTAGCCTTTTTCCTACTGGTCCGAAGTTGTTATGCCCGACGCCCGTCGGTTGTAGTGCTTCGGACCAGAACGGTGAGCACCATGATGGTGCCCAAACAAACATAGAGAATGTGGAGATCACCCCCCATGCAAACCGACACAACTCGCGAGAACCCGCAGGGCACCTTGCCGCAGGCCGCCGATTCGACTTCGGATCTGGCAGCCACCGCGCCTGGTCAACTGCGCGTGATCAAGCGTAATGGCACTGTCGTTCCTTACACCGATGACAAGATCACCGTCGCTATCACCAAAGCGTTTCTCGCAGTTGAGGGCGGCACCGCTGCTGCTTCGTCGCGAATCCACGATACCGTTGCCCGCCTGACTGAACAGGTCACCGCGACCTTCAAGCGTCGTATGCCATCGGGCGGCACCATCCACATCGAAGAAATCCAGGACCAGGTCGAACTGGCCCTGATGCGTGCCGGCGAGCAGAAAGTCGCTCGTGACTACGTGATCTACCGTGATGCCCGCTCCAAGGAGCGCGCCGTTCGCACCACCGAAGAGCCGGTACAGGCCCACCCGTCGATCCGCATCACCCGCGCCGACGGTAGCCTTGCGCCTCTGGACATGGGTCGTCTGAACACCATCGTCACCGAGGCCTGCGAAGGTCTGGAAGAAGTCGATGGCGATCTGATCCAGCGCGAAACCCTGAAGAACCTGTACGACGGCGTGGCCCTGAACGACGTCAACACCGCCCTGGTGATGACCGCGCGTACGCTGGTTGAACGCGAGCCGAACTACTCGTTCGTGACCGCCCGCCTGCTGATGGATACCCTGCGTGCCGAAGGCCTGGGCTTCCTCGGTGTTGCCGAAAGCGCCACTCACCACGAAATGGCCGACCTGTACGCCAAGGCACTGCCGGCCTACGTCGCCAAAGGTATCGAGTTCGAACTGCTGAACCCTGTGCTGGCCACCTTCGACCTGGAAAAACTGGGCAAGGCAATCAACCACGAGCGCGATCAGCAATTCACCTACCTGGGCCTGCAGACCCTGTACGACCGTTACTTCATCCACAAGGATGGCGTGCGTTTCGAACTGCCGCAGATCTTCTTCATGCGTGTGGCCATGGGCCTGGCGATCGAAGAAAAGCAGAAAGAAGACCGTGCGATCGAGTTCTACAACCTGCTGTCGTCCTTCGACTACATGGCTTCGACCCCGACCCTGTTCAACGCCGGCACCCTGCGTCCACAGCTGTCGAGCTGCTACCTGACCACCGTTCCGGACGACCTGTCGGGCATCTACCACGCGATCCACGACAACGCCATGTTGTCGAAATTCGCGGGTGGCCTGGGCAACGACTGGACGCCGGTGCGTGCACTGGGTTCGTACATCAAGGGCACCAACGGCAAATCGCAAGGCGTGGTTCCGTTCCTGAAAGTGGTGAACGACACCGCGGTAGCCGTTAACCAGGGTGGCAAGCGCAAAGGCGCTGTCTGTGCCTACCTGGAAACCTGGCACATGGACATCGAAGAGTTCATCGAGCTGCGTAAAAACACCGGTGATGATCGTCGTCGTACCCACGACATGAACACCGCCAACTGGATCCCTGACCTGTTCATGAAGCGCGTCTTCGATGACGGCAAGTGGACCCTGTTCTCGCCATCGGAAGTACCGGACCTGCACGACCTGACCGGCAAAGCCTTCGAAGAGCGCTACGAGTACTACGAAGCGCTGACCGAGTACCCGGGCAAGGTCAAGCTGTTCAAGACCATCCAGGCCAAAGACCTGTGGCGCAAAATGCTGTCCATGCTGTTCGAAACCGGCCACCCATGGCTGACTTTCAAAGACCCGTGCAACCTGCGCAGCCCGCAGCAACACGTTGGCGTGGTTCACAGCTCGAACCTGTGCACCGAGATCACCTTGAACACCAACAAGGACGAGATCGCCGTTTGCAACCTGGGCTCGATCAACCTGCCGAACCACATCGTGGATGGCAAGCTGGACACCGCCAAGCTGCAACGCACCGTGAACACGGCCGTGCGCATGCTCGACAACGTGATCGACATCAACTACTACTCGGTGCCGCAAGCGAAGAACTCCAACTTCAAGCACCGTCCGGTCGGTCTGGGCATCATGGGCTTCCAGGACGCCTTGTACCTGCAGCACATCCCTTACGGTTCCGACGCTGCCGTCGAGTTCGCCGACAAGTCGATGGAAGCGGTCAGCTATTACGCGATCCAGGCGTCCTGCGACCTGGCTGACGAGCGTGGCTCGTACGAGACCTTCAACGGTTCGCTGTGGTCCAAAGGCATCCTGCCGCTGGATTCGCAACAGATCCTGATCGAAGCGCGTGGCCAGAAGTACATCGACGTTGACCTGAACGAAACCCTGGACTGGGCACCGGTTCGCGCCCGTGTACAGAAAGGCATTCGCAACTCCAACATCATGGCCATCGCACCGACCGCGACCATCGCCAACATCACTGGCGTTTCGCAGTCGATCGAACCGACCTACCAGAACCTGTATGTGAAATCGAACCTGTCGGGCGAATTCACCGTGATCAACCCGTACCTGGTTCGCGACCTCAAGGCTCGCGGTCTGTGGGACTCGGTCATGATCAACGACCTGAAGTACTACGACGGTTCGGTTCAGCAGATCGAGCGCATCCCGCAAGAACTCAAAGAGCTCTACGCGACCGCGTTCGAAGTGGACACCAAGTGGATCGTTGACGCCGCCAGCCGTCGTCAGAAGTGGATCGACCAGGCCCAGTCGCTGAACCTGTACATCGCCGGCGCCTCGGGCAAGAAGCTCGACGTGACCTACCGCATGGCCTGGTACCGTGGTCTGAAAACCACCTACTACCTCCGCGCCCTGGCCGCGACCAGCACCGAGAAGTCGACCATCAACACCGGCAAGCTGAACGCTGTTTCCAGCGGCGGCAACCACGGCGACGACTCCGTACTGGCTGCTCCGGCCGGTCCGGCACCTGTGCCAAAGGCTTGCGCGATCGACGAGCCGGACTGCGAAGCTTGCCAATAAGCTGAGCCAATCAGGCGTTGCGAGACGCCTGATGCTCTCCGGATAAAAGAAACCCCCGACAGACTTCTGGTTTGTCGGGGGTTTTCTTTTGCACCTGCGCCAGCTCCCACGGAGACTGGCAGACCGGAAAAAGCCGGGGACAAAAAAAACGGCGAAACCTGAAGTTCAGATTTCGCCGCCAGTTGTTTCTACAGTGCTGCGTCAGACCATAAACGACTCAGCCATTGCCTGCCCTACCACCGGAATGGTGAAGGTATCGCCATTGCTGGTGACAAAGGTATCAATGGTGTTGGAACCGGCATACCAGTCTGCGAGGATCACCGCATTATTCTGCTTGCCGGCGTTCCACTCCACCGCGTTGAAGATGTAGGCATTGGTGCCATCGGTCTTGATGATCACATCGGCGTACGACTTGATGTTCTGCAACTCGACCTTGTCATTGCCATAGAGCCCGTCATCCTTGATCAGCACCGTGGTCGACGAATTCACTTTGTAAGTGTCGCCACCCTCGCCGCCGTAGGCATAACCGCCGGCAGACAGGATCAAGGTGTCAGCACCGGCACCACCAAACAGCTGATACTCCGGGCCGACGCCCTCCAGGATATCGTTGCCCTCGTCACCGTAGGCGGTGCCTGCATAGACGGTGACCTGGTCGTTACCGGCATCACCGTGCAAGACACTGCCAATATCGTTGTTCGCGCTGAATAGGGTGTCGTTACCGTTACCCCCGAACAATTGATCGGCCTCGGCAGCGCCGCTGCGATCAGGACCATTGATGGAGTAAGGCTCATACTTGCCACCGTAAATCGCGTCGTCGCCATCGCCGCCATAGACCAGGTCGTTGCCTTCACCCCCATAGATCTCGTTCCAGGTGGCGTTGCCTGTCAGGGTGTCGTTGAACGCGGAACCATGCAGCCCTTCGATATTGACCAGGACATCACCGGTGGCATCGCCGCCGGTGGCAGTGTTTGCCAGCAGATCGACCTGTACCGCCGCCGAACTCCCCGTGTACCAGGCGGCATCGGAGGTGCCGGCACCGCCGTCGATGAAGTCGGCACCCTTGCCACCGATAAACGTCTCGGAACCGGCGCCGCCGATCAACGTATCGTTGAAAGCCGTGCCTTCCCAGTTTTCGATATTGGTGTAGGTGTCGCCAGCCGCCGCGCCGGTCAGTGGCTTGGTGAGATCCAGCGTGATAGCTGAACCTTCCAAGGCGAAGCTCACGGTGTCGCGAGCGTTGCCGCCATCAAAGT
>NZ_QAIU01000299.1:0-1278 GCF_003061205.1 Pseudomonas sp. HMWF006 | reverse complement strand
GGAGCGAGCTTGCTCGCGAAGACGTCCTGACAGCCAACCAATCCCCAACTGACCGCCCCCAATCCCTGTGGGAGCTGGCTTGCCAGCGATGGCGCCCTGACATCCAACCAACCTCCAACTGACCGCCCCCAATCCCAACCCAGGACCTGCCCACATCACAGCCAGTCTCACTCCAACGGCCCAATCACCTGCCGATACCTCTCAACCCCCTGCGCCGTCTGCCGGGTCAGCCGAATCTCCAGCCCCAACGGATTCTCCCGCCGATTGCCACTCAACTGCCGCCACCCCTTGTCCGGTTCCCAAACCCGCACCTGCGCATCGCTGACCTCGCTCAACACCGCCACGCCATCGGTCGGCGCCGGCAACGGATACCGACTCCGCGCCGCCGCCACCGCACGGTACAACGTGTCGCCCTTAAGCCACCAACGCACCCGCTGCAAAGCCCCAGGCTGGTCAGCCGCGGTGCGAATGATATCCAGCCGAAACCCCTTGCTATCACTGCTACGCACAGTCATCGCGGGCGGCGCCGTCACCGGCTCATCGTCCGCGCCGACTTTCTTCGGCTCACTCAATTCAATGCCCGCACGCATGTCCACATCCCGCTGCAACTGATTCAACGTCCGCAGCAGGGCGTCACTCTGTTCACCACTGGCCTGCAAATGACTGTCCGCCCGCGTCACACTGTCCAACCCGCGCCAGGCAATCAAACTCACCACCGCCATCAGCAGAATCGCGACCATCACCTCGATCAGCGTAAAACCCTGCTGGCCCTTCATTGCACACGAATCCGGCCAGCGCCATCGCGCAGGACACTCAACTGATTGGCGCCATCGGACAACGTCAGTTGCAGCGGCGGATTGATCCACTCAGCGTTAAGCACGACTTTCTGTTTCGGCTCGACCCGCACCTGCACCTTCGGGCTCTGCCACGGCCGCGGGCGCAATTGCGCATCGTCATTGAAATGCTCGAAACCCTTGCCGCTGTCACTGCGCCGACTGAAGCGAAACCCCTTGGCATCACTGACCCACGCAATCGGCCGGCCATCCGCCCGCGCCTCGGCCTGCGCCACCTGCAGCAGTTGCGCCACACGCTCGGCGTCCTTGCGCAGCAATTGCAGCGGATCGGGCTTGATACTCAAGCTGATCGCCGCACTGGCGATGCCGATGATCACCAGCACCACCATCAGCTCGATCAGGGTAAAGCCCTGTTGCTTGCCCACGTTCATCGGTTGCGCGCTCCTTTGCGTCGACGTTCATCCTGCACGGCCAACATGTAAGG
>NZ_QAIU01000298.1:0-2462 GCF_003061205.1 Pseudomonas sp. HMWF006 | reverse complement strand
ATGCAGTCCAGGCCGTCCCACTTCTTGCTCAGCTCTTCGAAGACCTTGGCGATTTCTTCATCGCTGGCCACGTCGCACGGGAAGCACAGCTCAGGGCTCGAACCCCAGCCCTGTGCGAATTCTTCAACACGACCTTTCAGTTTGTCGTTCTGATAAGTGAAGGCAAGCTCAGCGCCCTCGCGATGCATGGCGGCAGCGATGCCGGATGCGATGGACAGCTTGCTGGCGACACCGACGATCAGTACGCGCTTACCGGCGAGAAAACCCATGTGTTGCTCCTCTTTCAGGTTATTGCGCAGTGGCTGGTGCCAGAAAAGCGGCTTCCAGCAACTGCTGTGTATACGGATGTTGGGGGGCGGCAAAGATACTTTGCGCGTCTCCCTGTTCGACCACTTGGCCATGCTTGACCACCATCAACTGGTGGCTCAGCGCTTTGACGACAGCCAAATCATGGCTGATAAACAAATACGTCAGGTTGTACTTGGCTTGCAGTGAACGCAACAGCTCCACCACTTGCCGCTGCACCGTCCGGTCGAGCGCCGACGTCGGCTCGTCCAGCAGGATCAGCGCCGGTTTCAGCACCAAAGCCCGGGCAATGGCGATTCGCTGCCGTTGCCCACCGGAAAATTCGTGGGGGTAGCGGTGCCGGGTTTCCGGATCCAGACCTACCTCCTTCAATGCCGCAATAATCGCCGCCTCTTGCTCCTCGGCGGTGCCCATCTTGTGAATCCGCAAGCCTTCGCCAACGATGTCGCTGACGCACATGCGCGGGCTCAGGCTGCCGAACGGGTCCTGAAACACCACCTGCATCTCCCGACGCAACGGGCGAACCTCGTTCTGCGTCAGGCAGTCTAGCTGCTTGCCTTCAAAGCGAATGGCGCCTTTGCTGCCGATCAGCCGCAAAATCGCCAGACCCAGGGTGGATTTGCCGGAACCGCTTTCCCCCACGATCCCCAAGGTCTGACCCTGAGGCAGGCTGAAATTGATGCCGTCCACTGCCTTGACGTAATCCACCGTGCGCTTGAGCAGGCCTTTCTTGATCGGGAACCAGACTTTCAGGTCCTCGACTTCAAGCAGCGGCGCGCCGATTTCATTGCTCGCCGGGCCTCCGCTGGGCTCCGCGCCGAGCAATTCCCGAGTGTACGGATGCTGCGGCGAACGGAACAGCTCTTCGCACGATGCCTGTTCGACGATGCAACCGCGCTGCATGACACATACGCGATGCGCAATTCTTCGCACCAGGTTCAAATCGTGACTGATCAGTAACAGCGACATGCCCAATCTGGCCTGTAATTCCTTGAGCAAATCGAGGATTTTCAGCTGAACGGTCACATCCAGCGCTGTGGTCGGCTCGTCGGCAATCAGCAGTTCCGGCTCGTTGGCCAGGGCCATGGCGATCATCACCCGCTGGCGCTGGCCGCCGGACAATTCGTGGGGCAGGGCCTTGAGGCGCTTGTGCGGCTCGGGGATGCCGACCATCTCCAGCAGCTCCAGGGTGCGCTGGGTCGCGACTTTGCCGGTCAGGCCCTTGTGGATGCCCAGCACCTCGTTGATCTGCTTCTCGATCGAGTGCAGCGGGTTCAGCGAGGTCATCGGCTCCTGAAAGATCATTGCGATGCGGTTGCCGCGAATGTGGCGAATGGTCTTTTCTTTCAGTGCCAGCAGATTCTGTCCGGCGTAATTGATGCTGCCGGCCGGATGACGGGCGATCGGGTAGGGCAGCAGGCGCAGGATCGAGTGCGCCGTCACCGATTTGCCCGAGCCGGATTCACCGACCAGCGCCAGGGTTTCGCCGCGCTTGATGTCGAAGCTCACACCTTCGACCACGCGGTGGACGCGCTCGCCAAGGCCAAATTCGACGGCGAGGTCGCGCACTTCGATCAGATTGTCCTGATTCATTTCACTTCCTCGGGTCGAAGGCATCGCGAGCGGACTCGCCGATAAACACCAGCAAACTCAACATCAACGCCAGCACGGCAAATGCGCTCATGCCCAGCCACGGCGCTTGCAGGTTGGATTTACCCTGGGCCACCAGCTCACCCAGCGACGGACTGCCGGCCGGCAAGCCGAAACCGAGGAAGTCCAACGCGGTGAGGGTGCCGATGGCGCCGGTGAGGATGAACGGCATGAAGGTCATGGTCGAGACCATCGCGTTGGGCAGGATGTGGCGGAACATGATCGCGCCGTTCTGCATGCCCAGCGCCCGCGCGGCGCGCACGTATTCAAGGTTACGGCCACGGAGGAACTCGGCGCGCACCACGTCAACCAGGCTCATCCACGAGAACAGCAGCATGATCCCCAGCAGCCACCAGAAATTCGGCTGGACGAAACTGGCGAGAATGATCAGCAGGTACAGCACCGGCAACCCCGACCAGATCTCCAGAAAACGCTGCCCGGCCAAGTCGACCCAGCCGCCATAGAAGCCCTGCAGCGCGCCGGCGATTACGCCGATGATCGAACTC
>NZ_QAIU01000297.1:3068-11473 GCF_003061205.1 Pseudomonas sp. HMWF006 | reverse complement strand
CTCGTAGGACGAGCGATCCGGGCCCGGATGCCATGACCTTGTGGTCGTCCTATGCCAGGGCGGACAACTGCAATTTCTGGAACCCGTTCTCGCCGGATCGCTCGTCCTACGAGTGTTCGGCGTTCCTGCTGCGGCCCACCGGGATCAACCTGACCAACGCCTGGGCCTACGGCATGTTCTGCAACTTTTTCCTCACGGCGATTCCGGTGGTGGTGTTTCGGCGCATGCCGTTGGCGATCTTCGGCACCTTGTGCCTGTGGGGCATTGTTCGTTCGTTTTTTCTGGAGAACCTGACCAAGGAAATCATTGTGTCGGTGGCGGTGTTGAGCATTCTGCTCAGCGCGTTGACGCGCAAATATCGCGGCGGTTTTTTCCTCTCGGCGGTGATCTACGGCGTGCTGATCCGGCCTTACTGGATTCTGTTTTCGCTGTCGTGGGTCGGCGTCTGTGTGATGAAGAAGTACGTGTCACGCACCACGTTTTTCCTGATGTTGTTCCTGTTCTACCTCGCGGTGGCCATGGCGATCCAGATAGCGCTGGGCTTTCCGGTGTCGTCGATTCGCGCGAGCAACAACGAATTGCGCACGGCGGGGGAGGAGGGCTCGAAATCGTTGATCGTGTCGTGGCTCAGCGGCAGCGACTTCGTTTCGCAAGCGCTGGACTCGATGATCATCTTCTTCCGGCTGTCGTTTCCGGTGGAGCTGATTCTGCTGTCCGGACCGGGCCAGGTGATCTTCGTCGCGTTGATGATCATGACCGCGCTGCTGCTGTTCAAGGTCATCACCTCGACTGATTACAAGGGCGCACCGATCCAGACCAAACCCAAGGAACTGATCGCGATTCCGCTGGCGTTTCTGCTGGTGCAGGGCTTGTTCGAGCCGGACTTCGGTTCCTTCGCCCGGCACTTCTCCATGGTGGTGCCGGTGTTGTTCGTCGGGCTCGGCTTGATGCTGCGCGCGAACAAACCGGTGCGGGTTGAATCACGCATTCTGAATTGAGGCAGGTGCTTTATGTCGAGCAAGAAAAAGTCCCTGGAGATCGAAACCCTGCGCGGGCTGGCGTGCCTGTTGCTGGTGCTTTATCACGTCATCGGGCCGCTGGGCGGTGGTTTGAAAATCGACATCGGCTCGCCGTTCCGGGTGATTGCCGACTCGATGGTGTACGTGCGCATGCCGTTGTTCACCTTCATCTCCGGGTACATCTATTCGATCTACAAAATCCGTGGCAATGACTTTTCTGCGTTCTTCAGCGGGAAGGTGCGACGCTTGATCGTGCCGCTGTTTTGCGTCGGCGTGCCGTTTTCGGTGTTGCAGGCGGTGGGCCCCGGGGTGAACAAGGAGGTCGGGGTAGTCGACGCGTTGCTGTCGTTCTGGGTGCCGATCAACCACTTCTGGTTCTTGCAGGCGGTGTTCATCATTTTCATGTTTGTCGGGTTGCTGGAGTGGCGCGGGATGCTGCGCTCGGCGACACGGCTGTATGGGTTGTTCGCGTTGGCGGCGCTGTTGTTTCTGTTGCCACCGTTCAAGCTCGATGCGTTCGGTATCAATGGCGCGATCTACCTGTTGCCGTTTTTTGTGGCGGGGATGATTGGCCAGGAGAACGTCGACGCGCTGAAGCAGCGCTTCAAGGTGATCGGGCCGGTGCTGTTTGTATTGATCTCACTGACGTTGCTGTACGTCGCGGCAATTGATCGTGAGTTGATTGTCGATCGTCGCAGTCTGATCGGTCTGACCGTGGGTTGCCTGTCGTGCATCGCCTTGCTGTCGAGCGATGTGCGCTCGAAGGCGCTGACCTGGCTCGGTGGTTATTCCTATGCGATCTTCCTGTTCCATGTGCTGTTCGCGGCGACGTCGCGGTTTGTGCTGGGGCGGTTGGGGGTGAAGGATGAAAGCTTGCTGGTGCTCGGTGGCTTGAGCTTTGGCTTGCTCGGGCCGGTGGTGTTGTCGATGATTTTCAGTCGATTCAATTTCACTTCTGTGTTGTTTCTTGGCGAGCGGGTGGCGAAGAAGAAACCGGCGGCGCCCATCGTCCCGGTGGTGCAGACGCAAAACAGCTAAGAGCTTCGCGAGCAAGCTCGCTCCCACAGTGGATATCTGCAAGTCATACCATCCCTGTAGATGACCACAATCCCTGTGGGAGCGAGCTTGCTCGCGAAGGGGCCATTCCAGACTGAAGGAAATTTTGCATGTTGGCAGTAGATGATGCGCATCCCGTCGCAGCGTCGGTGGTTCAGGTAGGCGATGCCCGCGAGCGTTTTGCCCAGTGGCGTGAAGGCAAGGCTGGCAAGGTGTTGTCGGTCTCGGTGATCGGCGACAGCTACAGCGCCGGGCAGGATTTCTACCTGAACAAACTGGTGCAGCGCGTGGCAGGGGAGGTGGGTTTTGCCGGGCCGGGTTACGTCGGTTTCAACCACGGTGCGGCGCTCGGCGGAACGCATTTCAAATACACCCGCAGCAGTGACAAGTACTTTGCCGGCGACTGGAAGGTTTCAGACCTGGGACAAGCGAGTCCGGAAAGCCGCACGGTGACCGGCCGGCCCGGCGCATGGCTGCAGGTGGATGCGAGCCCGACGCCGCGCATTGATACGGCGGTCACTCAGGCGAAACTGCTTTACCTGGGCAGCGGCGAACCCAGCGAGATCCGCTACCGCTGGACGCCTGCGCAAGACTGGCAGCCGTTGACGCTTGAAGGTTCGGGGGTTCAGGAAGTCCCGCTGACAGGTCTCTCGGCAGCGAAAGACTGGTCCTTCAAACTGGAAGTGGTGAAGGGCACACCGACGTTATTTGGCCTGTGGATGAGCAACGATCAGAACGGCGTGCGAGTCTCCAAACTGGCGGCATCGGGCGCGGCCTCTGCGGATTTCTATCACCAGGATCCGCAATGGCAGGTGCAGTGGAAAGCTGCCGTGTCGAAGATCCCCGCTGATGTTTACTTGATCATGCTCGGCGGTAACGATCAGGGTTTCGGCGTGAAGCCAGCGCAGTATCTGCAGAACGTTCAGGGGCTGGTGGGGATGCTGCGCGAGATTCAACCGAAGGCGAGCATCAACCTGATCATGCGGCAGGACACCACGCGTTCCAGCGCCTATCCGATGTCAGCCTATGCGCAGGTGCTTGAGCCTTGGGCGCGCGCGCAGCATCTGGGTTACGCCAATCTGCAATGTGCGTTCGGCCCCGACGTCAAACGCTACGCGGCGGCAATGATCGGCCCGGACAAGATTCATCCGGTGCCGGCCACGGGCGGGAAGGTGATTGCCGATTACTTTTATGGCTGGATCATGGGCGTCAAGGATCGGTGCGACGCCCTCCTGAAATAACCACAAACCCCCTGTAGCTCCTGCAGGGGGAATGGGTCAGGCATCAGACGTCCTGCGTGAAGGCGTCGACTTGCTCGAGCAACTCCGCAATCTTCTGCGGCATCAGCCGTGTATCACAACGGGTTTCCACGTTGATGATGATCGCCGGGTCGTTGCAGCAGATACGCACGCGAAAGCGCCAGTCGCTGAAAATGACTTTCAGACCATCGCGATCATCCATTTCCAGCGCCTGCTCGACATACAGCTTTTTCAAATGCGCGAGCAGTGGATACGGATCGCGCAGCGGCCGGCGAATGTCCCCGGACGCCGGAAACACACCAATCCGCTCCACCAGCAGAATTGTGCCCAGCCAGGACTCGTTGGCGCTGGGCAACGGCTGATGGCGGGACAACCAGCTCATCACCCCGAGGTTACCCACCTCGCGTTCAATCTCTACGGAATGTTGTGCAATGTTCATGGTGGCCTCGTTGGGTGAAGGGCGCCGTCTCAGCGACCCTTGAGGTAAACGTTTTCGTAGCAGAAGTTGGTCGCCTGCAGGTAACCCTCGGCGTCGCCGCAGTCAAAGCGCAGACCTTTGAATTTGTAGGCCAGCACGCAACCGTTCTGCGCCTGTTTCATCAGCGCGTCGGTGATCTGGATTTCGCCGCCCTTGCCCGGCTGGGTGTCGGCGATCAGGTCGAAGATGTCCGGCGTGAGAATGTAGCGGCCGATGATCGCCAGGTTCGACGGAGCGTCCTGCGGCGCCGGTTTTTCCACCATGTTGTTGACCCGATAGATGCCGTCGGACATCAGCTCGCCGGCGATCACCCCGTACTTGTGGGTCTGGTCGGCCGGCACTTCCTGGATGGCAACGATCGAGCAGCGGAATTTCTTGTACAGCTGAATCATCTGCGAGAGCACGCCGTCGCCTTCGAGGTTCAGGCACAAGTCATCGGCCAGGACCACGGCGAAGGGTTCGTCGCCGATCAGCGGGCGGCCGCTGAGAATCGCGTGGCCGAGGCCTTTCATTTCCACCTGGCGGGTGTAGGAGAAGGTGCAGGTGTCGATCAGCTCGCGAGTGCCGGCAAGGAACTTTTCTTTCTCGGTGCCGCGGATCTGGTGTTCGAGTTCGTAGCTGATGTCGAAATGGTCTTCCAGCGCACGCTTGCCCCGGCCGGTGACGATGGCCATGTGTTGCAGGCCGGCGTCCCGTGCTTCTTCAACGGCGTACTCGATCAACGGCTTGTTGACGATCGGCAACATCTCTTTCGGCATGGCTTTGGTGGCCGGCAAGAAACGCGTGCCATAGCCGGCAGCGGGAAACAAACATTTACGAATCATAAAAGTATCCTGGACAGTCATGGAACACAGGCAACAGATGCGCGCACTCATACAGGGCGTGCAAGTTTCAATAATATTGTTGAACGACTGCTTTAATACCTGAGTCAGGTTGTTGATGGCAATTAGTCGTAGCGGTAAAACATGACAATGTTATGAGATGTCGGTAAGTGCGGTATTAGTTATTTTTAGTCGGTATCTGTTGATAGTGATGAGTGCGCGGGGAGTGCTAATAAGTAGCGGGCAATACAGTGTGACCTGCAAAAATATTTATTGCCAGTCATTGAACTAGTTTTGTTTCCGGTTGTTGTCGCCTTATTTATGTGGGTTGTGACACATCTTCAATAAATCAGGCTTGACACGCTACTTGTCACTCATCCAAAGACGGATCGCGCTATGAAGATTCTGGTAACGGGTGGTGCCGGTTATATCGGCTCGCACACCACACTTGCGCTGCTTGAAGCAGGTTATGAAGTTGTCGTACTGGATAACCTTTGCAACAGCAGCGAAGCCGCGTTGCACGCCGTTGAAAGCATTTGCGGCAAGAGTGCCTGGATGATCCGCGGCGATGTCTGCGACCGGGCACTGCTCGAGCGGATTTTCCGCGAGCACACCATCGAAGCCGTCCTGCATTTCGCCGGGCTCAAGGCCGTGGGCGAGAGCGTGCGCAAGCCGCTCGAATACTACGAGACCAACGTCAGCGGCAGCATCAACCTGTGCCAGGCGATGGCGGCGGCGGGGGTGTTTCGCCTAGTGTTCAGCTCTTCGGCGACGGTGTATGGCGAGCCTGAGCAGATGCCGATCCGTGAGGATTTCCCCACCGGCAACCCGACCAATCCCTACGGCCAGTCCAAGCTGATCGTCGAGAACGTGCTGCGTGACCTGAGTCAGGCCGAGCCGCGCTGGAGCATCGCCTTGCTGCGCTACTTCAATCCGATCGGCGCCCACGCCAGCGGGCATATGGGCGAAGACCCCAACGGCATTCCCAACAATCTGGTGCCGTATATCAGCCAGGTGGCGGTCGGCAGCCTGCCGGAGTTGTCGATCTTCGGTAACGATTACCCGACAGTGGATGGCACCGGCGTGCGTGACTACATCCACGTGGTCGATTTGGCGGACGGACACTTGAAGGCCTTGCAGTCCATCGCCGAACGCACCGGCATTCATACCTGGAACCTCGGCACGGGCGATGGCTACAGCGTGCTGCAAGTGCTCCACGCGTTCGAACAGGCCTGCGGGCAACCGGTGCCGTATCGCATGATGCCGCGCCGTTCCGGGGATATTGCCGAGAGTTGGGCCGATGCCTCCAAGGCCGCCAAAGAGTTGGGCTGGAAAGCCACGCGCAACTTGCAGGACATGGTCACCGACACCTGGCGCTGGCAATCGAACCATCCTCGCGGTTATCTCGAATGATGTCGTTCTAATACTGAATGTTAGTTTCGGTCAGGTGTTAGATATCGTCGGGAAAATACGCTGGAAATGCCTTTTGCAAGTCCGTAGATATAAACCTGCCGTTCGACTTTTATCAGTTGGGTAAGACTGTGAAAGAACAACGGATCTTGTTCGCGCTTTTTGCGGACTTGAACGCTACCACCTCTAACTCAGACCGGTTTTTTAACAGGTCGAATGTTAGAAAGGAGTTGATATGAAAAAAGTAATGGCAGTTGCCCTGTTGACGATGTTGAGCAACTGGGCTGCCGCCGCTGAAGCGCCGCTGACAGCGGTGACCAATGTAGGTGGCAATGTAGCGGCTTCTCAAGCGCCTGCAGCCAGTACTGCAATGGTCGCCAGTGCTGTAGCGGCGTCCAACAGCGGTGGCAGTGCCAACGGCGGTACTACCGGTACCACAGGTACCACCGGTACAACCGGCACGCATAACTAACAGGAACATTTGTTAGTGCAGTACGAAGTCGCCCGACGCAAGTCGGGTGACTTTGTTTTTAGATTCGCCCTTGAATAGCGTAGTGCCATTATGACTCGTAGTGTTTATCTTTTAATGTTGGCAAGTCTCGCTCTGCAAGGTTGCATGTTTTCCCCCGGTCAATACCTGAGCACCGGTGGCATTACCCGCCAGGGTGCCAGCGAAAGCAGCCGGGTCGAGCTGATTCCGATCACGCCCAAGCTGATCTCGATGAACCGCGCCACGCAAAAGCGTGAGTCGTTGCCGCCGGAACTGTTGGCGACGCCCGCCGAGTACCGCATCGGCAACAACGATGTCCTGTACATCACGGTGTGGGATCACCCGGAGCTGACGGCCCCGTCCGGCGCGCAACAACAGATCGACGCCAACGGCCGACTGGTGCGCTCCGACGGCACGCTCTACTACCCGTTTATCAAGGAAGTCCAGGCCGCCGGCCGGACCATCCAGCAACTACGTTCGGACATCGAACAACGCTTGTCGGCGTTTATCGCCGAGCCACAAGTGGACGTGGCGGTGTTGCGTTTCGCCAGCCAGAAAGTCGTGGTCACCGGCGCGGTGGCCAAGGCCGGCCCGCAAGCGATTTCCACCAATCCGCTGAGTGTGGTCGAAGCCCTCGGTTCGGCCGGCATCGACACCAACAATGCCGACTTGTCCGGGCTGTTGCTGACGCGCAACGGGCGCACCTATCCGCTCAACCTCGACTCGCTCAATCAGCAGGATTCGCAGTTGCAGAACGTCTACCTCAAGGGCGGCGACCAGTTGTACCTGCCGTATAACGACAACAAGCGCATCTACGTCATGGGTGAAGTCAATCAGCCGCGCGCGCTGAGCTTCAAGACCGCGACCATGAACCTCACCGATGTCCTCGGTTCGGTCGGCGGCTTGAGCCAGACCACCTCCAACGGCAATGCGGTGTATGTCATTCGCGGCGTGGAAAACCTCGACGTCGAGCCGGCGAAGATCTATCAGCTCGAAGCCGAATCGCCGACCGCCATGGCGCTCGCTTCGCACTTCGAAGTGCGTCCCCAGGACGTGGTGTATGTCGGGCCGGCCAACGTGACTCGCTGGAACCGTCTGATCAGCCAGTTGGTGCCGTCGGCGTCGATTGTCGGCACTGGCGCTTCCGCTGCGAAGAACTGGAGCGAATTCAGTAACAACAACGCCAAATAAGGTCCGACTTTGAACATTTTGAAAGTTGGCCTGTGCCTGATGGCGGCCTCGTTGCTGTGTGGCTGCAACCCGCTGATGAGCGCTTCGTTGAATAACCTTAAAGCGGCGGTTGTTGGCCCGGATGAAGTCGACGTGTCAGCGGCCGAAGTGGCCGCGGTCAACTACCCGCAGCTGAAACTGACCACGCCGTCCGGCTCCGGGGTGCTGGCGCTGGTGCGCGAGCGCGAAGACCTGCAGTTCTGGGTCGCCTCGGGCAAACAGGTGCTGTTACTGCGCAATGGCCTCGCCGTGCGCAGCATTGGCCTGGGCCTGGAAGGCGATCTCGATGGCACGCGGCTGGCCGATGACTCGCCGTTCAAACAAGGCCTGCATCACGTCGCCGACGGTTTCACCACGCGGCGCTGGATCGACCTCTACAAGGGCCAGGAAGTCGGGGTGATCGTCAACAGCCGCTTCTCGCGCCGATCCGAACAAACCCTGCAGATTCTCGACAAGGAATACACCGTGCTGCGTGTCGATGAGCAGATTGACGCCCCGGCCATCGGCCTGCGCGCGACCAATCGTTACTGGGTCGACCCGCGTGACGGTTTCATCTTGCAGAGCGAGCAGCAACTGACCTCGCAGTTGCGCGTCAAGGTTGTGCAACTGACCCCTGATCGCAGGCACCTGCCGTGATGCGCC
>NZ_QAIU01000297.1:0-3058 GCF_003061205.1 Pseudomonas sp. HMWF006 | reverse complement strand
GGCCTGATGCTGGTCGCCAGTGTGAGTCAGGCGGCCGTCACGGTGACGGGCGATGTCGCCAATCCCGGACCGGTCGAGTTGCCACCGGGCGGGCGCTTGCTCGATGTGATCGGTGAAGCGGTGCCGAATGCCGAAGGCTATTGGCTGGCGGGCGGGTTGCTGCGGCAGTCGTTGATTGAGGAGCAGACACGGCTGAAGGTTGGCGTGCTGTTTGACCTCGACGTGCTGCAGCGCATGGCGACGTTGTTTGATCGACCGAGTCGTGTGGCGCTAGCCCGGCGTCTGGCCGAAGACGTGCGGCAGATGCCGGTAACGGGCCGGCAGATTGCCGACCTCGATCCGGTGGCGCTGGAGGTTGGTTTCGCGCGCAACATTCGTCTCGATGACGGCGATCGTCTGGTTTATCCGAAACGTGTCGATGAAGTGCAAGTGCTGGGCGCAGTCGCCGAGCCGTGCCACTTGCCGTATCAGCCGTTGCAGGAGGCCCGTGAATACCTGCAAAGCTGCACGATTCTGGACGATGCCGAAGCCGATTACCTGTGGCTGATCCAGCCCAATGGCGTGTCGCGGCGTGTCGGCATCGCGCACTGGAATCGCGAGTCCGGGCAATTCCCGGTGGCCGGCAGCAAGATTCTGGTGCCGGTGAAAAATGATGATCTGGATCCGCCTCTTCCTGAACTGAATCAGCAGTTGGCCGAATTCATTGCCACGCAGCTGGCCGAGGTGGTTCGTTGAAGTTACGTTTTGCAGCTGTGTTGTTATTGCCTTGTGGTCTGGTGCATGCCGAACCGCGCATTACTCAGAACGACTTCGGTGGCACCGGTCTGTTGCAGACGCCGACCGCGCGCATGGCCCCGGCCGGCGAGTTGAGCGTCAACGCCAACCGCACCGAACCGTACAGCCGCTACAGCGTTTCGCTGCAGCCGCTGGACTGGCTCGAGGGCTCGTTTCGCTACACCGCGATCACCAACCGGCCGTACGGCTCGGAGGCCCTGAGCGGTAGTCAAAGCTATAAGGACAAGGCGGTCGACGTCAAAGTCCGGCTGTGGCAGGAAAGCCACTGGCTGCCCGACGTGGCGCTGGGCTTCCGAGACATCGGCGGTACCGGTTTGTTTTCCAGTGAATTTTTCGTCGCCAACAAGCGCTACGACAATTTCGATTTCAGCGCCGG
Organism: Pseudomonas sp. HMWF006; assembly: GCF_003061205.1. Classification (NCBI taxonomy): domain Bacteria; kingdom Pseudomonadati; phylum Pseudomonadota; class Gammaproteobacteria; order Pseudomonadales; family Pseudomonadaceae; genus Pseudomonas; species Pseudomonas sp. HMWF006. The sequence continues at coordinate 1,887 of NZ_QAIU01000297.1, read as the reverse complement.
GATTGCCTGGGGATACCTCGGTAATCGCGGCGACATGGACAACCCGTTGGGCTACGTCAGTGATCGCTTCGATACCCGTCCGGCCCTCGAAGGCACCGGTGACGTTAACTCGGGTTCGTACTTTCGCGGCCGGCCGTCGTTCTTCGGTGGCGTGAGCTATCAGACGCCGTGGGATCGTCTCAGCCTGAAACTCGAATTTGAAGGCAACGACTACAAGCACGAGCCGAAGGACAATGAGATCAAGCAGGACTCGCCGATCAACCTCGGCGCGGTGTTCAAGGTCACCGATTCGGTTGATGTCAGCGCGGCGTGGGAGCGCGGTAATACGGCGATGTTCGGCGTGACCTTCCACACCAACTTCGTCAGCCGCAAGGCGCCGGCCAAGACTTACGATCCGACTCCTGAGCCGCTGCCGGCGAAGGCGCCGACCACGGCGCCGGATCAGGTCGACTGGGCCAACGTCTCGCAGCGCCTGCAGCAGAATGCCGGCTATAAAGTCGAGCGCATCGCGCAGCGTGATTCCGAGCTGATCGTGTATGGCGAACAGCAGCGCTACTTCCACTCGTCCAAAGCGGTGGGGCGTGCGAGTCGGGTTCTCGATAACAGCGTCAACGACGACATCAACTGGTTCACCGTGGTCAACAAACGCTACGACCTGCCGCTGGAAGAAACCAGCGTGCCGCGTCAGACCTTTCGCGAAGTGATCAACAACGAAGAGCCACTGGAGTCGCTGCACCGCACCACCGAGATCAACCCGGCCATGCCGCACAACGAGAAAACCCTCTACACCGAAGCGCCGCAGCACTTCAGCTATGGCGTGGGGCTGGGCTTCAAACAGAACGTCGGCGGCCCGGATGGCTTGCTCTATCAATTGAGTGCCGATGCGGACGCTGAATACCGCTTCAACCGCAACACCTGGTGGAGCGGTTTGCTCAGTGCCAACCTGGCGAACAACTTCGACAAATTCACCTATGACGCGCCGAGTGGTTTGCCGCGTGTGCGTACGGATTTGCGTCAGTACCTGACCACGTCCAACACGACCATGCCGTTGTTCCAGGTCAGCCATGCCGAGCAGCTGGATAAAGACCTGTATGGCATGGTTTACGGTGGGTATCTGGAGTCGATGTTCGCCGGGGTCGGCGGTGAAGTGCTGTTCCGTCCGACCGGTGAGCGCTGGTCGGTGGGCGCGGATCTGAACTGGGTGCGCCAGCGCGATTTCGATCAGGGTTTTGCCCTGCGTGATTACTCGGTGGTGACCGGGCATGTCACGGCGTATACCGATTTGCCGTTCGATACGCTGGCAGCGGTGAGCGTCGGGCGTTATCTGGCTGGGGACTGGGGCGGCACGCTGGATATCTCGCGAGAGTTTTTCAACGGCGTGCGCTTTGGTGCGTGGGCGACGATCACCACCGCTGGTAGTGCCGAGTATGGCGAGGGTAGTTTCGACAAGGGTATCTACCTGTCGATTCCGTTCGACGAAATGATGAGCATGTCGACCATGCGCCGCGCCAACCTGGTATGGGCACCGCTGACCCGTGACGGCGGCGCGCGGCTCAATCGCGGCTACCAACTGCACTCCATGACCGATAGCCGGGAAGGGGACATGTTTTATCGCAATTTCGGGAAGATCACCGAGTAAGCGCGGATCTTCGAAACACCCGAAAACCTGTGGGAGCGAGCTTGCTCGCGAAGGCGTCAGCCCAGTCAGCATCCTAGTTGCCTGAACCAACGCTTTCGCGAGCAAGCTCGCTCCCACATTGGTTATCTGTCGCACCCCAAATCCCGAATCATTCCCGAATCCCTGTGGGAGCTGGCTGCCAGCGATGAGGCCGGCACCTGCAACATTGATGTTGCCTGACCCGCCGCCATCGCTGGCAAGCCAGCTCC
>NZ_QAIU01000296.1:0-2013 GCF_003061205.1 Pseudomonas sp. HMWF006 | reverse complement strand
GCTGCAGTTTGGCGGCGGTTGCCAGGGCTGCGGCCAGGCGGACGTCACCCACAAGGAAGGCATCGAGCGCACCTTGCTTGAGCGCATTCCCGAGCTGAAAGGTGTTCGCGACGTGACCGACCACACGCAGAAAGAAAACGCCTACTACTAAGTAAGGTGTTCACTGCGGACATGAAAAACGGCGCCCCGTGAGCGCCGTTTTTTTATGCACTTGATTAATGAGTGCCTGTTTACTGTGTGGTGAGGGGATTTATCCCCGATGGGTTGCGAAGCAGCCCCAGAAAAGGAACTGCTGCGCAGTTCATCGGGGATAAATCCCCTCGCCACAGGTTGTACCCAATCCCATATGATTCAGGGCCTGTACAGGTGCGCATGCCCCGCGCGATACAACGATGACTCGCTAAACACCTCACTGCCCAACACCCGTCCAACCAGAATCAGCGCCGTACGCCGAAACCCTTTGGCTGCAACCTTCCCGGCAATATCCGCCAGCGTCCCCACCACCCAGTCCTGATCCGGCCACGTCGCCCGGTGAATCACCGCAATCGGGCAATCCGCGCCGTAGTGCGGTAGCAGTTCCACGAGGATTTTCTCCAGATGATTGACCCCCAGATGAATCGCCATGGTCGCGCCATGCTGCGCCAGACTGGCGAGTTCTTCGCCCGCCGGCATCGCGGTTTTGTCGGCATAACGGGTCAGAATCACGCTCTGCGACACATCCGGCAGGGTCAGTTCGGCCCCTAACAACGCCGCACACGCGGCTGTTGCCGTCACGCCGGGGATGATCTCGAACGGAATGTTCAGCTCGCGCAGATGGCGAATTTGCTCGCCGATCGCGCCGTACAGGCTCGGATCGCCCGAATGCACGCGCGCCACATCCTGACCGTTGGCATGGGCGACCTTGATCAACTCAATGATCTGCTCCAGATGCAATTCGGCGCTGTTGACCACGGTCTCGGCCTGATGCCCCTCCAGCACCGCCGCCGGGACCAGCGAGCCTGCATAGATGATCACCGGGCAGCGACGGATCAGCCGCTGGCCTTTGACGGTGATCAATTCCGGGTCGCCGGGGCCGGCGCCGATGAAGTAGACGGTCATCGTGGAATCCTTTGAAAACAGCCGCAGCAACCCTTCAGATGAAGATTGCTCATGATCGAGGGCGGGGATTATCGGGGGTTTACGCAGCGCCGGCCAAGGCCAACGTCGCCTGGGCGTATTTTTGACGGGAAATCAGCAGCTTTGCCGGGGCCTGAATCAGTTGTTCGGCCAGGGCCAGGGCGGCACTTTCCGCCACGCCGTAACAACCGGTTCGCTCGTACGCGATCTGCGAGTGGTGACTGAGCCGTTGCTGATAACCGGCCAGTTCTGCGCTGCTGAAGTACAGCAACGGCAGAGCCAGTTGTGCGGCTAGTTCCTGCAAACCCGGTTCATCACGCTTGAGGTCGATACTGGCCAGGGCCTTGACTGCCTCAAGTTCAATGCGATGGGCCTGCAAGGCCTGATCGAGTAACGCGCGCAGCGTGCTGGCCGGGCAGCCACGCTGGCAGCCCAGGCCGACCACAAAGGTCGACGCTGCGCGGTCATTCATCATACGTGGTAGTGACCATCGCTTTTGCGGCGGAACAACCACGCGCTGATCAGGCCCAGGGACAGCCAGAACGCCACGTTGGTCAACTGCGAAGCGATTTTGAACTGGGCTTCAAGTGCTTCAGGGGCGAGCATGGAGTGCACTTCCGGTTGTGGCGCGCCAATCACATGTGGCACCGCAAGGATCGCTACCCCGAGGATCTTCATCACCCATGGACGGCTGAAGGCGATCAGCGCGAGGCCGACGGCCGTGGACGCGGCGGTACCGATCCACCACAGCTGCCGCGAGGCCAGATCGGCGGCAGCGGTGCCGGGCAGTTCAGGCGGCAGGCCCAGCGTCGGGGCGAGGACGAAGGTGGCGTAACCAGCCAGGCCCCAGAGCAGGCCTTGCGAGGTTTTGGTCGGTGCACGCAGGGTGTACAGACC
>NZ_QAIU01000295.1:0-2787 GCF_003061205.1 Pseudomonas sp. HMWF006 | reverse complement strand
AGATAGGCCTGCAGTCGCTTGCGGTCCTCGGTAACACACGCGATCAGGTGGGTTTGGAAACGTCGTCGGGTTCAGTGGATGAGCAATCCGGGTGGTCTATGTCGGCTCGTTGTTGAGTTGAACCCTATGAACTTCGCCAATGTTCTTTGAATAGGCGAGGTTTCCCGCCATGACCAAAAGCGGTGATGTCAGCGTTGATCATCAAATGCATTAGCCGTCGGGCCAAAACCGACCATACTCAACAAGTCAATTGACCTGCATCATGCTTTGTTGCATTCGCTACACCATTCAGGTTTTTTACCCAACGCGACCAAAGGTCGCACCCTTGAGCCAGAGCGACAGGCGTATCATTGCGCCACTGCTTTACCCCCTTTTGACCTTGGTTGGCACGTATCGACCGAGGCATTTTTCCACTGCCGTGGGATGCAATGATGAGCAACCAGATTCCGGTACACGACGTCACGCCACCGAGCAAGAACGCGAACAACAGCGTCGATCTTTACGCCTCACGAGAAAAAATCTACACCCGCGCCTTCACCGGCCTGTTTCGCAATCTGCGGATGATGGGCGGCGCCGCGCTGTTCCTGCTGTACTTCGGCACGGTCTGGCTGAGTTGGGGCGGCCATCAGGCGGTGTGGTGGAATTTGCCGGAGCGCAAGTTCTTCATCTTCGGCGCCACGTTCTGGCCTCAGGACTTCATTCTGCTTTCCGGCCTGTTGATCATTGCCGCATTCGGGCTGTTCTTCATCACCGTGTATGCCGGTCGTGTGTGGTGCGGCTACACCTGTCCGCAGAGCGTGTGGACGTGGATTTTCATGTGGTGCGAGAAGGTCACCGAAGGCGACCGCAACCAGCGCATCAAGCTCGACAAGGCGCCGATGAGCACCAACAAATTCGCGCGTAAATTCGCCAAACACGCGCTGTGGTTGTTGATCGGTTTTGTCACCGGCATGACCTTCGTCGGCTACTTCTCGCCGATCCGCGAGCTGGTGTTCGAGTTCTTCACCGGTCAAGCCGATGGCTGGTCGTACTTCTGGGTCGGCTTCTTCACCCTCGCCACTTACGGCAACGCCGGCTGGCTGCGCGAACAGGTGTGCATCTACATGTGCCCGTATGCACGCTTCCAGAGCGTGATGTTCGACAAGGACACCCTGATCGTGTCCTACGATCCGCGTCGCGGCGAAAGCCGTGGGCCGCGCAAGAAAGGCGTCGACTACAAGGCCCAGGGCCTGGGCGACTGCATCGACTGCACCATGTGCGTTCAAGTCTGCCCGACCGGTATCGACATCCGTGACGGCCTGCAGATCGAATGCATCGGCTGCGCCGCGTGCATCGACGCCTGCGACGCGATCATGGACAAGATGGACTATCCACGCGGGCTGATCAGCTACACCACCGAACACAACCTGTCTGGCCAGAAAACCCATAAACTGCGGCCACGCCTGATCGGCTACGCGGTGGTGCTGCTGGCGATGATCAGCCTGTTGGTCACTGCGTTCTTCATGCGTTCGCTGGTCGGTTTCGACGTCAGCAAAGACCGCGTGCTGTACCGCGAAAACGCCGAAGGCCGGATCGAGAACGTCTACAGCCTGAAGATCATGAACAAGGATCAGCGCGACCACACCTACGTGCTGGAAGCCGCCGGCCTGCCGGATCTGCGCCTGCAGGGCCGACGCGAGATCAAGGTGCCGGCCGGGGAAATTTTCAGCATGCCGGTCGAACTGTCGAGCGCACCGGAACAATTGCCATCGAGCACCAACGAGGTGAAATTCATCCTCAAGGACGCCGATGACGACAGCGTCCACGTTGAAGCCAAGAGCCGATTCATCGGCCCACAAATCCGTTGAGAGAACTGAACATGCCCGCCGCAAACGCCGCAAGTCCCTGGTACAAGCACCTTTGGCCATGGATCATCATCGGGATTCTGGCCTGTTCGGTGACGTTGACCCTGTCCATGGTGACCATCGCGGTAAACAACCCGGACAACCTGGTCAACGACAACTATTACGAGGCCGGCAAAGGCATCAACCGCTCGCTGGACCGTGAACTGTTGGCGCAGAACCTGAAGATGCGTGCTGCCGTGCATCTGGATGACGTCACCGGCGAAGTTGATCTGCGCCTCAGCGGTGACAGTCAACCGAAGACGCTGGAATTGAACCTGATTTCGCCGACCCAGCCGGAGAAGGATCGCAAGATCGTCCTGACCCGCAGTGAAACTGAGACCGGGCGTTACATCGGCCAGTTGGGTGACAAGGTTGAAGGCCGGCGGTTTGTCGAGTTGCTCGGCAGTCAGGATGATCACGTGTGGCGCATGTTCGAAGAAGAGCTGGTCAGCCATGACAAGGAGCTGTTGCTCGGCGACGAACCCTTGCAAGGCGCCGAAGACCTGAAGAAATGAATCAACCTCAGAAGCCCCTCACCCTAACCCTCTCCCCGAGGGAGAGGGGACTGATCTCGAGCGCTTGCACGCTTTGCGGATGCCAGTAACGATGTCGGCGACTGAATCCGTTCTTCCGGTTCGCACCGATCGGCTCCCTCTCCCTGAGGCAGAGGGGACTGACCTCGAGCGCTTGCACGCTTTGCGTATGTCAGTAACGATGTCGGCGACTGAATCCGTTCTTCCGGCCCACACCGATCGGCGCCCTCTCCCTGAGAGAGAGGGGATTGATCTCGAGCGCTTGCACGCTTTGCGTATGCCAGTAACGATGTCGGCGACTGAATCCGTTCTTCCGGCCCGCACCGATCGGCGCCCTCTCCCTGAGAGAGAGGGGATTGATCTCGAGCGCT
>NZ_QAIU01000003.1:0-2864 GCF_003061205.1 Pseudomonas sp. HMWF006 | reverse complement strand
CCCGGACTTAGCCGCTGTTCGCGGCAATATAGCCAGGAAGTTATCCCGGGCGACTTTACGGGCAACGTCTTCGGGCAAGGCATCAAGAAAGGACGTGAAACTGTGCATCTCTCGGCCGAGCTTGTTGAATCGGCCGACGACGTCAGAGCCGAGCATGAAGCGCTCCGGGTATTTCTCCACCAAGGCCAGCCATTCCGCACGTGGCCTGCCCTGTTCATCCAGCAGATACGGCGTGAGCATGCTCCACGACAGATCGACGAACAGATTCGGATAAGCCTCAAGCAACCGGCTGACGGTGGGCAGAAGAAATTTCAGTTGCGTCTGGTGCCGATGAATTTCCGCGCTCGTCCCCGCGTGCGCCCAGATAAAGCGCGTATGCGGATGATTGCGCAGCGGCTCTTCGATTTCCTTCAGGTACAGCGGATTTTTCTCACGCTTGGAGGTGATGTTCGAATGCAGCATCACCGGCAGATCGTTTTCCGCCGCCAGGTGATAGATCTTCGTCATCGCCTCATTGTTGGCACGCGGCGTGTCACCGGAGGTCAGCGCCGTGAGATCGTCGTGACGCGTAAACACCTCGCCAATGCCCTGCCACAGCCCCGGATACAGATCGAGCATGCGCTGGATGTGCGCAGCAGAGTTCTTGTCGTTGGGATTGAACCCCGAGAGGAATGGGTGAAAGTACGGGCGCTGCTCCGGGGCGAGTTTTTGCACCGCATCGGCGATGATCACATCGGTGGCGCTGTACCAATAGGCATCAGCGTCATCACCGGCGTAATAGCGCGGGCGCTTGGGTTCGTCTTCATGCCACTTCTTCGCCACCGGAATACCGGAAATCATCACATGCTCGACGGAGTTGTCCTTCATCGCTGTCAGCAGTTTCGCCATACCCGCGGTCTCCTGGAAAAAATCCACGTAGTGCAGGTGCGCATCGCTGTAGGTGTAATCGCGGGCACTGGCGGCGCCGGCAAATACCAGCAAGCAGGCAAGACTCAAACGAAACAAGGGCACAAGTAATCTCCGGCAGGTAGACATAGCCTAGACCCCGAGCCGGCGACAAGGGTTCATCCTGCAGGAAAGTGGAACGCGCCTCTGTAGGAATGCTCTATAACTGCAAGGTCTTTTTTGATCGAATGACTTTTCCTACTGCCAGTGAGGTTGCCATGACCGTTACCGTCAATACCGTCTCCGCCGAAGGTTTTCGTCACACCGTACAGATCGACGACCACGAATTGTTTGCCGACGTACCGAAGTCTGCCGGTGGCGAAGGCTCGGCGCCCGAGCCACACGATTATTTCGATGCCGCACTCGGTGCCTGTAAAGCCTTGACTCTGAAGATGTACGCGAAGAAGAAAGACATCCCGCTGACCGGCGTCGGTGTCGAGGTCAAACGCGACAACAGCGAAGAGCAGAAAGGCAAATATGTGCTGCACGTGACGCTCACCCTTAAGGGCGTCCTCACCGATGCCCAGCGTGAAGAGCTGCTGCGCGTAGCGGATCGCTGCCCGATCCACAAGCTGATGACAACCAGCGAAGTGACCATCGAAACCCACGCCCCACAGGGCTTCGACAGCCAGTAATCACCCTCTTGCCAGCGGCGGGTTATGCTTCTGGCATCACCCGCTCAGCCTGGAATGCACCATGGACACGCAACCTCTGATCATCCGCCCGCGCGCCGAAGACGTCGAAGGCCAGCCGATTCTGCGCCCGTTGCCGTCAGCCAAATGCCGCAGCGTCGGGCCTTTCGTGTTTTTCGACCACATGCTTGAAACGGTTTATCCGACGGGCAAAGGCATGAACATCCGACAGCATCCGCACATTGGTCTGTCGACACTCACCTATTTGTTTGAAGGGCAGATCCAGCACAAGGACAGCCTTGGTTCCGACCAGGTGGTCCAGGCCGGTGATGTCAGCTGGATGACCGCCGGCAGTGCGATCGCACATGTCGAGCGCACACCGGAAGCGTTGTGGGAACAAAGCTTCACGATGCACGGCTTGCAGATCTGGTTGGCCTCGCCCAAGGAACACGAACAAGGTCCGGGGCACTACAGCCACTATCCGGCGGCAACTTTGCCGGTCAGCGATAACCTTGGCGTACAGATCCGCATGATTGCCGGGTCAGGCTTTTGCCTGGAATCGCCGGTGCCGGTGCTTTCTCCTACGCTGTACGCCGAAGTGCGGATGCAAACCGCGACCACGCTGCTGATTCCCGCCGAGCATGAGGAGCGGGCGGTGTACGTGTTAAGTGGTGATGCGCAGTTGAACGGTGAAGTGATCGAACCGCATGCGCTGGTGGTGTTGCCGACAGGCGAAGAGATGAGTCTGTTTGCCGACAGCGATGTACATGCGGTGGTGTTCGGTGGCGCGGCGCTGGACGGCCCGCGGCGGATCAACTGGAATTTTGTCGCGAGCGATCCGGCGGCGATTGATGAGGCGCGGCGCAAGTGGGCGGCCGGGGACTGGCCGACGGTGCCGGGAGAAATCGAGCGGATCGAATTGCCGCGTTAAGCCTTGACCCTCACCCCAGCCCTCTCCCAGAGGGAGAGGGCTGGGGTGAGGGTCATACACCGACCTGAAAAGTCTTGGCGATTATGGATTCACCAACACACTTTCAGGTCGGGGTAACTCATCAACATCCCCCATTCAGTCCCCTCTACCTCCGGGAGAAGGTTAGGCGGGCGGCGTTCCGATGAGGGGCTTTTCGCTTTTCAGTCCTTGAACACTTCATCCAGCAAATCATGCATCGACTTGAACGCGCGCTTGGCGGTTTTTGCGTCGTACATCATCTTGCCCGGCACATTGGCGTGCGGATCGGTGAACGAGTGCACCGCACCGCCATAGCTCAGCAACTGCCAATCCACGTT
>NZ_QAIU01000294.1:0-5781 GCF_003061205.1 Pseudomonas sp. HMWF006 | reverse complement strand
GGTAAGCACTGCCGATGGCCATGGTGCCGGCGGCGCAGGCATCGGAGTGAGTGGAGATGTGATCGCGGATACCGAGCCGGTCGGCCAGATGCTGGGTCTGTTGGTCGACCCGCCGCACGAACCTCGCGCTCGACGGGGCCGGGTTGTCCAGCAACTGATCGAGGTCAACGCGGCCGGCCGGGACCATGCAACGGCTGACCCGCTGCAAGTCATGGCTGTCGGCACAGTACTTGTTGGCCCCCAGAAACAGGCCGCTGCGACTGTGGGCAAAATCCGCCGGCGTCAGACCGGCATGTTCCAGTGCCTGACGGGCCACGTACTCGGCCAGCACGCTTTGCCGTGGGTGCAGCGCCACGTTGCCGCCGAAACCCGCGCCGATCTGCTGCCACTGCGCGTCGTCGATAAACCCCGCCGCGCTGTTGGCAAAACCCAGCGCCTTGAACCGGGGATGTTCGCGGACACAGGATTGCTTCCGGCAAATCCGCTCGAACAACGTGGCAGCGTCCAGCGCCATGGGCGCAACCAGACCGAACCCGCTCACATAGACTTCTCGTGCCCGCATGAGAACTCCTACACCGTCTCTTTGACGTGAGTGGCGACAAACTGCTCGACCAGTTGACGGGACACTTCGTCACCATCCGCCGGCACCAGACGTGCACTGCACGCACCACAGACCACTTGCTGACGCTCGTTCAGCACGGCCTGGTGAGCGCCGCAATCCGGGCAGGAGGCCGGCAGGTAGTTGAAGAGGTTGCGGCACTGGTTGGCCCAGTTGCGCACGGTGGTCGCGGCGAAGACCTGAGCTGGCTGCATGCCAGCCTTCAGTTGATCCGGGGTGTAGGCACTCAGGCTTTGCTCGAGCAGGGCCTTGCCGCTTTCGGTGATACGGCCGCTGGCGAGAAATTCGCTAGCGTCGCCGCACACCGCCACGGCGTGGTCCAGTACGCTGGTTTTTGGCAGCGTGCAGCCGTACTGGCGGCCCAGCTGGAAACTCAGGTCGACGATGTCGAGCGAGTCGGCACCGAGGTCTTCGACGATACTGCTGTGTTCATCAATTTCATCGGCGCCCATCACCAAGAGCTGAGCGAGGATTTCGCGAGTGCTGGCAATGACATGTTCCAAGTCCAATGGATTGTTCATTTCTATCTCCCTATATGTCGTGACTACTTCATGATTTCGGCTTATGAGAAGTAACTTTTCCCACAGCAACTTCTTACGCGGCGGCAATCTAAACTCTGCCCTTAAGGGGAGAGTCAACGAACTATTCAAGGTTTTTTTACAACTTGGGAAAAGCGTACGAAGTCCCGCAACCACCGCGCCCAATTGGTGCAGAGCAGCATGACGAGCGACATATTTACTTAACAAAGACGGGGTATGGTGAAGCGCCCGCGCCCTCATGCGAAAGAAGTCTCGAGAACAACTTAACGAGGTGGCACTGACGTAAGAAAAGAAAAATACCGGAGAAGTAAATTAGTTATAACTTCATAACCTTTGTCCTGGATCAATACTGCTGTTAATTGAGTTCACAGGAAGGTTTATTCAGGTTGTGAGTAAAACCTGAGGCAGCGTTTATGGATAACTGAATGTCGAGCACAGACATCTGACGTAGAGCGTGGCGCTATACGGTGCTGCTTCCGTTTCATCGCCTTGTCTGGAGCCGACACATGACCGCCCCCATCACCGTTCTGCGCGACACCCACCCGCTGCCGGTACTCGATGCCTGCAAATGGGAAAAACTCGAAGGCGACCCACACACCGTCAACCTCAACGCCTACACCAGCGAAGACGGCAGCAAGATCATGGGCACCTGGATTTGCACACCGGGCAAGTGGCGCGTCGATTACGTGAAGTGGGAGTACTGCCATTTCCAGGAAGGCTACTGCGTGATCACCCCGGATGGCATGGCGCCGATCCACTTGCGTGCTGGCGACATCTTTGTGGTAGAGCCGGGGATGAAAGGCACGTGGGAAGTGGTCGAGACCGTGCGCAAGTATTTCGTGTTCGCCTGATGCAAAAAAGCCGGGAGATCACCCGACGTGATTTCCCGGCAACACCTGCTGCATTCTGACTGCCTGGCCTTGTGGACGCTGTGGCAATAGAGAACCTGTGGCGAGGGGATTTATCCCCGCTCGGCTGCGCAGCAGTCGCCAAACCTGAATAGCCGATTTGACTGACAGTACGCAGGGGATCGCCTTGCGACCCAGCGGGGATAAATCCCCTCTCCACTAAGCGCCCTCACCACAAAAGCCGCGGCAAACTATTGCGGTTTACGATAGCTGTTAATGATCGCCGAGAAGTCCTTGCCGCCCTCGCCGCGCTGACTCATCGCCTGATACAACTGCTGCGCCACCGCGCCGAGCATGACCGGTTGGTGCGCCTGACGCGCCGCTTCGGTCGCCAGCCCCAGATCCTTGAGCATCAGTTCGGCACCAAACCCACCGGTATACCCGCGCGAGGCCGGTGCCGTTTCGACGATGCCCGGCCAAGGGTTGTACATTTCCGAACTCCAGCAACGCCCGGTCGAGCTGTTGATGATCCCGGCCAGCACCGAGGTGTCGATCCCCAGTGCATCGCCCAGCGCCATCGCTTCGCTGACGCCGACCATCGAGATGGCCAGCAGCAGGTTGTTGCAGATCTTGGCGATCTGCCCGGTGCCGACTTCACCGCAATGCACAATGTTGCGACCCATCTGCGCCAGCACCGGTTGCAGGGTGGCGAACAGCTCCGGCGTGGCGCCGACCATAAAGGTCAGCGTGCCAGCCGTCGCACCACCGGTGCCGCCGGAGACCGGCGCGTCAGCCATTGCCACGCCTTGTTTGGCTGCGGCAGCGGCGACATCGCGGGCGGTCTGCGGATCAATGGTGCTGCAATCCACCGCCGGTACGCCTTTGCCGATACCGGCAAGCACACCATCCTCACCGAGCCAGACGCTGCGTACATGCACAGCGGCCGGCAGCATGGTGATCACCAGTTCGGCATCCTCGGCGGCTTCCCGCGCCGAAGCGCGAATGCTGCCGCCCAGTTGTTCAAGTTCCGCCAGCACGGTTTTGTTCAGGTCGACCAGGTTCAGCGAGTGGCCGGCCTTGATCAGGTTGCGCGCCATCGGCGCGCCCATGTTGCCCAGCCCGATAAATGCGATTTTCATGGCCAGTCCTCAGCGCAGGTTGATGGTGGTGTTGACGCCGTCGTTGACGCTGTCGTCATCGAACCAGCGCGCCGTGACCGTTTTGGTCTGGGTGTAGAACTGCACCACTTGCTTGCCGTACGGTCCGAGGTCGCCAAGTTTCGAACCGCGCGAACCGGTGAAACTGAAGAATGGCACCGGCACTGGAATCGGGATGTTGATGCCGACCTGGCCGACGTCGATTTCACTCTGGAATTTGCGCGCCGCTGCACCGCTCTGGGTGAACAGACCCGTGCCGTTGCCGAACGGGTTGGCGTTGACCAGCGCGATGGCCTGATCGAGGGTGTCGACTTCCAGCACCACCAGCACCGGGCCGAAAATTTCCTGAGTGTAGATCTGCATGTCAGTCTTCACCCCCGAGAACAGGGTCGGGCCGACAAAGTTGCCTTGCTCGTAGCCCGGCACCTTGATGTCGCGACCGTCCAGTTCAAGCTTGGCGCCTTCCTTGATGCCGCTTTCGATCAGCTCGAGAATCCGCGCCTTGGCTTTCTTCGAGATCACCGGGCCGACATCGGTGCCCGGCTCACTGCCGGCGTTGACCTTGAGTTTCTGCGCCAGCGCTTTCAGGTCCGGCAGCCATTGTTTCGCCGCACCGACCAGCACCACCACCGAGGTGGCCATGCAACGTTGCCCGGCCGCACCGAAACCGGCGCCGACCAGCGCATTCAGCGCTTGTTCGCGATTGGCATCCGGCAGTACCACGGCGTGGTTCTTCGCGCCCATCATCGACTGCACGCGTTTGCCGTGCTTGCCGGCCAGGTCATAGACGTGGGTACCGACCGCGGTCGAACCGACGAACGATACCGCTTTGATGTCCTTGTGGGTGCACAAGGCATCGACCACATCCTTGCCGCCGTGCACCACATTGAGCACGCCGGCCGGAACGCCGGCCTCGATCGCCAACTCGACCAGCAGCATGGTCGACAGCGGATCCTGTTCCGAAGGTTTCAAGACGAAGGTGTTACCGCAGGCGATAGCCATCGGGAACATCCACAGCGGAATCATCGCCGGGAAGTTGAACGGGGTGATGCCGGCGCACACGCCGATTGGCTGACGCAAGGTGTAGGTATCGACGCCGCCGGCAACGTTTTCGGCGAACTCGCCCATTTGCAGAGTGCCGATGGAGCACGCGTGCTCGACCACTTCCAGGCCACGGAAAATATCACCCTCGGCATCGGCAATGGTCTTGCCCTGCTCGGCACTCAGGACGACGGCGATGCGTTTGGAATGCTCACGAATCAGCGCCTGCAGTTTGAGCATGATGCGCATGCGTGCACCGATCGGCGTCAGTTTCCAGGTCTGGAACGCGCGGTGTGCGGCACTGATGGCGGCATCGACTTCAGCCGCGGTGGCGAACGGCACTTTGGCCAGCACTTGCTGGGTCGCCGGGTTGACGATGTCGTGCCACTCGGTGGTCTGCGATTCGACCCACTCGCCGTCGATCAGCAGCTTGACCTTCTGGACCGTGGTTTCATTGGGCGTAAGCGATGCGTTCATGCTGGTCTCCGAAACTTGTTTTTATCGTAGGAGCCAAGGCGAAAGGTTCGCCTTGAGATGAGGCGTGTGTCACGAATTGGTTGTCGGACTGTTTTTGGAGTATAGATGTGCAAACTTCTAATAAGAACGCACATATAAGCCCGTCCATCATGCAAAAAAACATCACCTCACTCGGTTCCCTGAATTGGGACGACCTCAAGTTTTTCCTCGAAGTCGCCCGCACCCGCAAGGCCAGCACTGCGGCCAAGCGCCTGGCGGTCGACTACACCACGGTGTCGCGGCGCATCAGTTCGCTGGAAGCCGCATTGGGTACGCTGCTGTTCGAAAAATCGCGCACCAGCGGTTTTGTGCTGACCGCCGAAGGCCAGCGGCTGCTGGGGTATGCCGAGTCGATTGAAAGCACGCTGCACATGGCCTGCGAGCAGGTGTCCGGTTCCGGCGTGGCGCTGTCGGGGCACGTACGCATGGGCTGCACCGAAGGTTTCGGCAGCTTTTTCATCACCCCGCAGCTGAGCCACTTCGTCGACGCCTACCCGGCGATCTCGGTGGACATCCTGCCGCTGCCGCACTTCATCAGCCTGTCCAAACGCGAAGCCGACATCGTCATCGCCCTGGAGCGCCCGGAGCACGGGCCGTACGTGTGCTGCAAACTCTGCGACTACCGCTTGCAGCTCTATGCGACCCAGGACTACCTCGACAAACACCCACCGATCCGCCGCCCGGCAGACTTGGGCAAGCATCAATTCATCAGTTATGTGGATGACCTGGCGTTCAGCTCGGAGCTGCTGTACCTGGCAAATGTGCTGCCCGGCGCCAGCGCCCATCTGCGCAGCACCAGCGTGATCGCGCAATTCGTCGCGGCGCAGCAAGGGCGTTCACTGGCGATTCTGCCGTGCTTCCTCGCCGCGCAGGATCCACGCCTGTTGCCGGTGCTGCCCGAAGAGATCGACATCACCCGGCAGTTCTGGATGTACTGCCGCGAAGACCTGCGCAAGTTGAAGCGGATCACCCTGTTGTGGGATTACATCCGTGAGGTGACCGAGCGCAATCAGGGTCTGCTGATGGGGCAGACCCGCGAAATGCAGTTCGCCGACTAAAAA
>NZ_QAIU01000293.1:0-1896 GCF_003061205.1 Pseudomonas sp. HMWF006 | reverse complement strand
AAGCAACTGTTCGAAAAACAGACCATTGGCCAATTGGCCGCGGTGGCCAGACTGATTGAAGCGAAACCCGCTACGACTGCGGCGCCGGCAGCGCGCGGGCCATTGCCGTTGTTGCCGATTCAGGCGCGGTTCTTCGAGATGGAGATTGCCCGGCGTCAGCACTGGAACCAGTCGGTGATGTTGCAGCCGACCACGCCGCTCGACGCCACGCATCTGCGCACAGCACTGGCGGCACTGGTCGAACAGCACGATGGGTTGGCGCTGAATTTCCAGCTGTCGGGCGATACCTGGCAGGCATTACCGCAGAGCCAGCGCGATCCTGAATTGCTGTGGGTGCGCGAGCTGGACAGTCTGGCGTCGTTGCCGGCACTCGCCGACGAAGCCCAGCGCAGCCTGGATCTGCAACTGGGGCGCTTGCTGCGCGCGGTCCTGGTGAACCTGCCGAACGCTGAACAACGTCTGTTGCTGGTCATCCATCACCTGGTGGTGGATGGCGTGTCGTGGCGCATTCTGCTGGAAGATCTGCAGCACGCTTACGCCGCGTTGGCGGCGGGCACGCCGCTGGTCTTGCCGGGTAAAAGCAGCTCGCTGCACAGCTGGGCCGAGCATCTGCACCGTTACGGGCAGAGCGAGGCGTTGGCTGCTGAAGGTGCCTGGTGGCGCCAGACCCTGGAGGCGAGCGACGCAACGCTGCCGCGAGACTTCCTGCAAGAGCACCAGACGCGTGCGCAAGCGGCCCGGGCCAGCTCGCGCCTGAGTCAGGCACTGACCCACAAGCTGCTGAAAGTGGCGCCGGCGGCGTATCGCACGCAGATCAACGACCTGCTGCTGACCGCACTGGCGCGGGTATTGTGCGACTGGAGCGAGCAGCCTTCGGTATTGGTGCAGCTTGAAGGGCACGGTCGCGAAGACCTGTTCGACGATGTTGATTTGAGCCGCACGGTCGGCTGGTTCAGCAGCCTGTTCCCGGTGCGCCTGACACCTGAGGCGACGCCAGGTGCGTCCCTGTGCGCAATCAAGGAACAACTGCGTGCGGTGCCGGGCAAAGGCATCGGATATGGCGTGCTGCGTTACCTGAGCCGTTGCGCCGAGTTGCAGGCATTGCCTCAGCCGCGTGTGACCTTCAACTATCTTGGCCAGTTCGACGGCGCGTTCAACACCGAAGAAGGCGCATTGTTCGTGCCGAGTGGTGAAAGCACCGGCGCCAATCAGGACGCGGCGGCACCGTTGGGTAACTGGCTGAGCGTTGACGGTCAGGTTTACGGCGGTGAGCTGGAATTGACCTGGACCTTCGGCACCGGCATGTATCGCGCAGAAACCATTGAGGCGCTGGCCGAGGCCTATCGTCGCGAGCTGGAACGTTTGATCGAACATTGCTGCAACAGTGGCGAGGCCGCTGTCACGCCGTCGGACTTCAGCCTGGCAACGCTGACTCAGGCACAACTGTCGGCACTGCCGATCCCGGCCCGCGACATCGTCGATCTGTATCCGTTGTCGCCGATGCAGCAGGGCATTCTGTTCCACAGCGTCAACGATCCGGACAGTCCGGCGTACACCAACCAATTGCGCGTCGATGTGCAGCATCTCGACGCCGAGCGCTTCCGTCAGGCCTGGCAGCACACCGTTGATGCCCACGAAATCCTGCGCACCGCATTTGTCTGGCCACAAGACGCTGCCGCCGCAGTACAAGTGGTGCGTCAAACTGCGCAGATGCCATGGAGCACACAGGACTGGCGCGGTCGTGCTGACCTTGGCACAGCGCTGGATCAACTGGCCGGCGACGACCTCGCCAGCGGGTTCGACCTGACCGGGGCGCCGCTGTTGCGGGTGACGCTGGTGCGTACGGACGAGGCGACGCATCACCTGATCTACACCTGCCATCACATCCTCATGGAC
>NZ_QAIU01000292.1:0-7500 GCF_003061205.1 Pseudomonas sp. HMWF006 | reverse complement strand
GCACTGGGTAGTGCTCTTCCAGACGACGGGAAATGTAGTTGGCGTTGAGGATCGCCAGTTGCGAAGCGCGCTTCAGACCGGCGCCACCCATCATGCGAATGTACATCCAGGTGATCGGCAGAATGCTCGCGCTGCCGAACGGTGCCGCGCAGACCGCGCCTTCCTTGCGCTCCATCTGGGCGTGGCCCGGCATAAACGGTGCGAGGTGTGACTTGACGCCAATCGGGCCGACGCCCGGGCCGCCACCGCCGTGTGGAATGCAGAACGTCTTGTGCAGGTTCAGGTGCGAGACATCGCCGCCGAACTTGCCCGGCGCGCAGAGGCCGACCATCGCGTTCATGTTGGCGCCGTCGATGTACACCTGGCCGCCGTTGTCGTGAATGATCCCGCAGATTTCGCGGATACCTTCTTCGAACACGCCGTGGGTCGACGGGTAGGTGATCATCAGTGCAGCGAGGTCTTCGCGATGCTCGATGGCTTTGGCACGCAGGTCTTCGATGTCGACGTTGCCGCGGGCGTCGCACGCGGTCACAACCACGCGCATGCCGGCCATGTTGGCGGTGGCCGGGTTGGTGCCGTGGGCGGACGACGGGATCAGGCAGATGTCGCGGCGCTCATCGCCACGGCTCTGGTGGTAAGCGCGAATCGCCAGCAGGCCAGCGTATTCACCCTGCGAACCGGCGTTCGGTTGCAGCGAGATCGCGTCGTAACCGGTAGCGGCGCAGAGCATCGCTTCCAGTTCGTCGGTCAGTTGCTGGTAGCCGGCGCTCTGTGCGGCGGGAGCGAACGGGTGCAGTGCGCCGAATTCGGCCCAGGTCACCGGGATCATTTCGCTGGCGGCGTTGAGTTTCATGGTGCACGAGCCCAGCGGGATCATGGTGCGATCCAGGGCCAGATCCTTGTCCGCCAGTTTGCGCAGGTAGCGCATCAGCTCGGTTTCCGAGTGATAGCGGTTGAACACCGGGTGGCTGAGGATTGGCGACTGACGCACCAGCGCAGCCGGGATGGTGCTTTGCACCGAGGCGGCCAGTGCCGCGAAATCCGGCAGGGTCTTGCCGTCGGCGAACAGGCTCCACAGGGTTTCGATATCCGCCTGGGTGGTGGTTTCGTCGACCGACAGGCCCAGACGCTGAGCGTCGATCACCCGCAGGTTGATCTGCGCAGCGTGTGCCTTGTCGTGCAGTGCGGCGGTTTGCGCGCCGGTCGCGAGGGTCAGGGTGTCGAAGAAGCTGTCCTGCTCGACGTTGGCGCCCAGTGCGTTCAGACCCTTGGCCAGAATCGCGGTCAGGTGATGCACGCGGTTGGCGATCTGGGTCAGGCCTTTCGGGCCGTGGTACACGGCGTACATGCTGGCGATATTGGCCAGCAGCACCTGCGCGGTGCAGATGTTCGACGTGGCCTTCTCGCGGCGAATGTGTTGCTCGCGGGTCTGCATCGCCAGGCGCAGGGCCGGTTTGCCGAAACGGTCAACCGAGACTCCGACCAGACGGCCCGGCATGTCGCGCTTGAACGCATCCTTGGTGGAGAAGTACGCGGCGTGCGGGCCGCCGAAGCCCAGCGGCACGCCGAAGCGTTGCGCGGAGCCGATGGCGACGTCCGCGCCGAACTCGCCCGGGGCGGTCAGCAAGGTCAGGGCCAGCAGGTCGGCAGCCACGGCGACCAGCGCGTTGGCGGCGTGGAAGCGTTCGGTCAGTTCGCGGTAGTCGAACAGGTCACCGTTGCTGGCCGGGTATTGCAGCAGTGCGCCGAAGAACGGCGACACGTCAGTCAGTTCACGCTCGTCGCCGACGACCACGTCGATACCCAGCGGCTCGGCACGGGTGCGCAGCACGTCGAGGGTTTGCGGGTGGCTGTGGATCGAGGCGAAGAATTGGTGGCTACCCTTGTTCTTGCTCAGGCGTTTGCAGAAGGTCATGGCTTCGGCAGCGGCGGTGGCTTCGTCGAGCAAGGAGGCGTTGGCGATCGGCAGGCCGGTGAGGTCGCTGATCAGGGTCTGGAAGTTCAGCAGCGCTTCGAGACGGCCCTGGGAGATTTCTGGCTGGTACGGGGTGTACGCGGTGTACCAGGCCGGATTTTCCAGGAGGTTGCGCAGGATCGGCGACGGCGTGTGGCAGTTGTAGTAGCCCTGGCCGATGTAGGTCTTGAACAGCTGGTTCTTGCCGGCGATGGATTTGATCATCGCCAGGGCGTCGGCTTCGCTGAGGCCGTCGTCCATGCCGAGCACGCTGGTGCCCTTGATGCTTTCCGGGATCACGCTGGCGCTCAGGGCTTCGAGGGAATCGAAGCCGAGGCTGTTGAGCATGGCTTGCTCGTCAGCGGCGCGCGGGCCGATGTGACGGGCGATGAATTCGTTGGCAGTGCCGAGGTTTACTTGGGTCATGTCGCTACTCCTCAGGCTTCGGCTTGGGCTTTGATCAAACGGTCGTAGGCGTCTTGATCCAGCAGTTTCGCCACAGCCGAGGCGTCGCTTGGCTGGAAGCGGAAGAACCAGCCTTCGCCCAGCGGATCTTCGTTGACCAGTTCCGGTGCGTCTTCCAGTGCCGGGTTGATTTCCAGTACGTCGCCATCGAGGGGCATGTACACGCCGCTGGCGGCTTTCACCGATTCCACGGTGGCGGCTTCGGCGCCTTTTTCGTAAGCCTGCAGCTCAGGCAGTTGCACGAACACCACGTCGCCCAGGGCGTTCTGCGCGAAAGCGGTGATGCCGACAGTAACGCTGCCGTCAGCTTCAGTGCGCAGCCATTCGTGATCTTCAGTAAAACGCAACTCGCTCATGGAAACTCCTAAGGGGGCCAGACTCGTCTGGTGAACGCGGTGGAAGGCTCGGGCGGCAAAGCCCTGATTTTATGAACGGTTACTTAGCAAGAACGCGGCCATCTTGGATTTATCGTTATAAATCAATTGGATAGCTATTTCTGGCGATGCCGCAGATTGCGTGTGTGTAGCGAAATCGCTACAGCTTGGGGCGGGGAAAAAAGCTGAACGGGATCAAAGCCTTGCACTGTGGTCGCCGGAGGAGGGTGTAGCGATATCGTTCCGCTGTAGCGCTTTCAGTACAGATGGAGGTCGCTTTTGAACGGATTTCGAATCCGTCACCAATCATTGTAGGAGTGAGCCTGCCAGGGGATATGCGGCGTGATCAGGGCTTGTTGGGAATGCCGTACTTGCGCAGGCGATGGGCGATGGCGGTGTGCGAGGTTTGCAAGCGGCTCGCCAGTTGCCGGGTCGAGGGGTAGCTGACGTAGAGCTTTTCCAGCAGCGATTTTTCGAAGGACTCGACGGCTTGTTCGAGGCTGTCGACATCGCTGTCGGTCTGGCGCGCCACGGAGGTGCCGGCGATGTCGAGATCGCCGATATCGACCAGGCTGCTTTCGCAGATCGCGGCGGCGCGGAAGATCACGTTCTGCAGTTGCCGCACGTTCCCCGGCCAACGATTACCGAGTAGCGCCGGATAGGTGCCGGGGGCGAGGCGGCAGACCGGGCGCTGGATCTGCGCGCAAGCCTGCTGCATGAAATAGCGCGCCAGCAGCAGGATGTCCTGACCGCGTTCGCGCAGCGGCGGCACTTCAACGTTGAGCACGTTGAGGCGGTAGAACAGGTCTTCACGGAACAGGCCTTCGCTGACCATTTTTTCCAGGTCGCGGTGGGTGGCGCTGAGGATCCGCACGTTGACCTTCACTTCGCGATCACCGCCGACCCGACGGAAGCTGCCGTCATTGAGAAAGCGCAACAGCTTGGCCTGCAAGTACGGCGACATCTCGCCGATTTCATCGAGAAACACCGTGCCCTGGTTCGCCAGTTCCATCAGCCCCGGTTTGCCACCACGCGCCGCGCCAGTGAAGGCGCCGGGGGCGTAGCCGAACAGTTCGCTCTCGGCGAGGTTCTCCGGCAGCGCCGCGCAGTTCAAGGCGAGAAACGGCGCACTGTGCCGCGCACTGATGGCATGGCAGGCGCGAGCCACCAGTTCTTTACCGGTGCCGGTTTCGCCCTGAATCAGCAGCGGCGCGTCGAGGGCCGCGACCCGTTGCGCGCGCGCCTTGAGGGTGCGGATCGCCGGGGATTCGCCGAGCAATGCATCGAAACCTTCGGCGTGGTCGTGGTGCAGTGCCGACAATTGTTCGCCGATGCGGTTGGGTTGATAGAGCGTGAGCAAGGCGCCGGCATCGGTGATCGGTGTGGCGTCGAGCAACAGGGTCTGGCCGTTGACGGTGATCTCGCGCAGCGGCAGGCGGAAGCCTTGCTCGAGCAGGGTGTCCAGCAGGCCGGGATCGTTGAACAGCTCGGAGACGCTTTCCCCCGCCGGTTCACGCCCGTACAGCGCGATCAAGGCCGGGTTGGCCAGCAACACCTTGCCGGCGCTGTCGAGGGCCAGCACCGGGTCGGTCATCGCCGCGAGCAAGGCATCAAGCTGCAGGTGCCGACGCTGGCCGGGGAGGATGTCGACGACCGTCACCGCTTCCACGCCGCGCACGCGAAACAGTGCATCTTTCAGCTCTTCGAGCACTTGCGGGCTCAGGGTCGGGGCGTCGATGTAGACGTTGGGTGGAATCATCTCCACCGCATCCAGATTGAGATTGCGCCCACCGAGGATAGCCAGGACTTCCTGGGTGATGCCGACGCGGTCGATGAAGCTGACGTGGATACGCATGGGGCGGTTCAGTGATCTGCAGTGCGAAGGGTGGCAAGTATGCCTTAAATCAAAAACACCCTCACCCCAGCCCTCTCCCGGAGGGAGAGGGGGCCGATAGTGGAATGCTCACGAGGTACGCTGACCTGAAAATACGGCTGTGAATCACGAGGTACGTCGACCTGAAAAATACGGCTGCGAATCCATAATCGACTCGGTCTTTCAGGTCGATGTCTGTCTTCAGACACTTCGGTCAGTTCCCTCTCCCTTTGGGAGAGGGCTAGGGTGAGGGGCTTTTGAGGTTATTCGAAGTGCTCGAGATTGACCGGGTCGCCGGATTTCATATCGAGCTGCTTACGGATGTCTTCGAACATCAGATCGTAGTGCTTGTGCACCGAGCCGATCTGGCTGTGGGTTCTGGGGATGCCGTATTTCTCGGCGATTCGTGTCACGTTGTTGGCAAAGTTGTAAGCCTCTTCCTTGGGCAGGAAGAAGGTCTCTTTCATGTCCTTTCCCTGAAGGCTGCCATGCATCGTGAACTGGATGCCTTTGCCTTTTTGCGGATCGGTGAACACTTCATAGTCGAGGCACACGTTGTAACTGACGTCATCCGGCGTCAATGCGTGCCGCTCGATATGCAAATGACCAGGTTCGAATTGGGCCATGGGTTTCTCCTTTCAAGGCATGGGAGAAGGGCAGACCCTGGGTCTGCCCCCGGAGTTTCTATTTATCGATAACGGATGCCCGGCTTCGCGGTGCTGACGCGAGTACCGGCGGAGCCCTGGACGATCGCTTCGATGTCCGCGAGTGAGCCGATCACCGCGACCTTGCCAGTATGGCGTGCGAATTCGCAGGCTGCCTGCACCTTCGGTCCCATGGAACCGGCGGCGAAGCCCAGCCGTTCCAGTTCATCCGGATGCGCCTCGGCGATGGCTTTCTGCGTTGGCTTGCCGTAGTCGATGAACGCCGCGTTGACGTCGGTGGCGATCACCAGCAAATCGGCTTCCAGCTGTTCAGCGAGCAGCGACGAGCACAGGTCCTTGTCGATCACCGCCTCGATGCCCTTGAGGTGGTGATTCTCGTCGTACATGGTCGGAATCCCGCCACCACCGGCGCAGATGACGATGCTGCCCTTGTCCAGCAGCCACTTGATCGGACGGATTTCAAAGATGCGTTTCGGCCGTGGGCTGGCGACCACGCGGCGGAACTTGTCACCGTCCGGGGCGATGGCCCAGCCTTTCTCGGCGGCGAGTTTTTCCGCTTCGGCCTTGTCGTAGACCGGGCCGATCGGTTTGCTCGGGTTCTGGAAGGCCGGGTCCTTGGCGTCGACTTCAACCTGGGTCAGCAGGGTGGCGAATGGCACCTCGAAGTCCAGCAGGTTGCCCAGTTCCTGTTCGATGATGTAGCCGATCATGCCTTCGGTTTCGGCACCGAGCACGTCCAGCGGGTAAGGGGTGACGGAGGTGTACGCCGCCGCCTGCAGCGACAGCAGGCCGACTTGCGGGCCATTGCCGTGGGCGATGACCAACTGGTTGCCGGGATGGATCTTGGCGATTTGCTCGGTGGCGATGCGGATGTTGGCGCGCTGGTTGTCAGCGGTCATCGGTTCACCACGGCGGAGCAGGGCGTTACCGCCCAGAGCTACGACGATACGCATGGTGCATGTCCTTCTAGAAAACAGTGAGTTCGTGCAGGACGAATACGATCCCTGTGGGAGCCGGGCTTGCCCGCGATGGCGGTGTATCAGTCAGCATTGCTGTCGGCTGACACACCGCTATCGCTGGCAAGCCAGCTCCCACAGTGACCGTGTCGATCAATTACAGATCCGCCAGGGTCGAGACCAGAATCGCCTTGATCGTGTGCATGCGGTTTTCCGCTTGCTCGAAGGCGATGCAGGCGGGCGACTCGAATACGTCGTCGGTCACTTCGATGCCGTTGGCCAGGTGCGGATACTGTTCGGCGATCTGTTTGCCGACCTTGGTATCGCTGTTGTGGAAGGCCGGCAGGCAGTGCATGAACTTGGTGCGCGGGTTGCCGGTGGCTTTCATCAGTTCGGCGTTGACCTGGTACGGCAGCAGTTGCTGGATACGTTCGGCCCAGGCTTCCACCGGTTCACCCATCGACACCCAGACGTCGGTGTGGATGAAGTCGACGCCCTTGACGGCGGCTTTCGGGTCTTCGGTCAGGGTGATGCGTGCACCGCTTTCTTCCGCGTACTTGTTGCAGCGCTCGACCAGATCGTCATGCGGCCACAGGGCTTTCGGCGCACAGATGCGCACGTCCATGCCGAGTTTGGCGCCAACCAGCAGCAGCGAGTTGCCCATGTTGTTGCGGGCGTCGCCGAGGTAGGCGTAGCTGATTTCATGGATCGGCTTGTCGGCGTGCTCACGCATGGTCAGCACGTCGGCAATCATTTGCGTCGGGTGATATTCGTCGGTCAGGCCGTTGAACACCGGTACCCCGGCGAACTTCGCCAGCTCTTCGACGATTTCCTGTTTGAAGCCACGGTACTCGATGGCGTCGTACATGCGCCCCAGCACGCGGGCCGTGTCTTTCATGCTTTCCTTGTGGCCGATCTGCGAGGAATTCGGGTCGATGTAGGTGACGTTGGCGCCCTGGTCATAGGCCGCCACTTCGAACGCGCAGCGGGTGCGGGTCGAGGTTTTTTCGAAGATCAGGGCGATGTTGTTGCCCTTCAGGTGTTGCTGCTCGGTGCCGGTGTACTTGGCGCGTTTCAGATCGCGGGACAGGTCGAGCAGGTAACGCAGCTCACGTGGGGTGTGGTGTTCCAGGCTGAGCAGGTTACGGTTGTGAATGTTAAAAGCCATGATGGATCTCCTTCGGTGTCGGTTATCCCCCTGGCCGCACTTTAT
>NZ_QAIU01000291.1:0-14525 GCF_003061205.1 Pseudomonas sp. HMWF006 | reverse complement strand
GATGAAGGTGAGTCATTTTGAAAAAGAGTGCTCTGCCAGTCAAAACCTGCATGACCTCCGGCCTTCCCTTCACATGGAGGAAAAAGTGGGCACGTTGCTGGGAGGATGTGCGTTACTGCTCAGAGCGATGCCGGCGCAGTAAAAACTGAACCGCAGAAAGCCCTTTGGAGGGCATCAGTACAACATGGCAAGCGATTACGAAAGCTTTCAATACTCCTCAAATGCCCTGTTCATTCTCGACGGAAAGCCTTCGCACGACCGCTAGGGCTTGTTGCCGGTGATCCCCCCGAAGCGTTGCTCGGTATCCTCCTAAGCACAATGACAAGGAACGCAGATCTGTGCGTGTACAGCTTCAGGCTAGGACTTTTCAAGGACGGACAGGATGATTATTAGGCGTTTACGTGCAATCAGATACTAGGTAATCAGGCGATGATGCTCTGAAAATATTAGTAGCCACGGTGGATGCTTGAGCATCCCTGTATGTCCCGCAGAGGACACTGGTCAGTGCAGGACTTCGGTCAGGAGCATCACTACGATCACCAAGATAGTTCATTGACGTGACCGTTCGGCGGTTACTTTGGCGAGTTTCAAAAATCGCATCTAGTGTTGCGTAGCTGGCTAAATGCCAGCCCACATGCGGGGGCCGAAAAAGGCACTCGCCACTAACAGCAATGCCAAAGAAATCAGGGATGGTTTGTGCTTGCGGTTCTACGCTATCCGCCCTCAGCGATGAGCTTCCCCCTGCGTTTCGTTGATTTCTATCAAGGAAAGAAAGATGACCAACGTACAGTCCATACGCACGCTTCTCGTAAACTCAACCCTACCTACTGATGATCACAGCGCTGCAATCAACCAAACAGCCTCCGTTGGCGCACTGGTCAATAGCTGCTGCACTGCGATCTTACAACAGCCGAATATGGTCGTACCTGCCATGCCCGAGATGGCAACGCACCAGCAAACGACTCGCGACCATGCGAATTCCTGGATCAGTACCATTCAACCTGCACTGATCGGCAGTATTGGTGGCGTAGTGGGTTTTTCAAATCAATTCAATGCGTATCTCACTCCCTTGCTAAACGCGGCGCCGACTGTCAACACTGATCCGAAATCAAAACAAACGATTATTGAAGGGCTACAGCTTCTAAAAACTGCAGCGACAACGCAAAAATCGAATTCCACTTTGGCTTGCCAAGCTGTGGACAATTTCCGCAGTAACTTCTCTTCCGACTTCGTGGCCTTCGCCTCAGACATCGATACCCTTTCGATCAAACTAATCGGCGACAACGGGGAAATTGCTCAGTTGCAAAGTCAAATGACTTCTCTGCAGAGCGCAATGAACAATGACCTCACAATGATTGCTTCAGGTGCAGTCGGGGTTGTCGTAGGTGGGCTGATGATCGCTGTTGGCGTTCTTGCTGAAATTCCATCTGGTGGTGTTTCCACGGGGCTGATCGTAGCAGGTGCCATAGTCGTTGCTGGCGGGGTGGCGGTTACCATTTATGGCTCTGTGGATTACGCGGACAAAATGAAGCAATACAAAGAAGCCGCAGAAAAACTGGCTGCAGACCAAGCCGAAGTTACACTGATGACACATGCAAAAGGTCAGCTTACATCGCTCAATACTCAGATCGCTTCCGCCATCTCAGCTTTGAATGCGATGGAGGCTTCCTGGCAAGGGCTGATAACGAACTTCGATACGTTACTCCAGCAAGTAGATAGCACCAATGTCGACAGCGCCTTCCTTTCTGCACAACTAAACGCTGCTAGCTCGGACTGGCATGACATGGCTACACAAGCGCGCAAAGTACAGGACATGATAAATCCGGCTCAAGTTCCGCTATCCATCGTCGAAAACATCCCGACCTCGGCGGCTGCCTAACTCTGAACAAGTTTGCGTCGGCAATTAAAGCCGACGCATTTTCTTCATTGAAAAAACGGGAAATATTATGACTCTCATGCAAAGAATCGACGTTAGCACAGTATCAATGTTTCGAAGCGCTGAGATCAATGCCGGCACAATGGTTGTGTTAAGTGTAACATCCCTGCTAGACACTCTATCAAGCAAGATTACCCAATTACCCAATGTAGGCAGCAACAGCATTCCACAGTTAAACCAGCATATCAGTACGCTCAAGCTTTTAGCCAATGAATGGCCCACTGCCAACAAGCCCTCCCTGTTAGCGGCCATGCAACAATTGAAAGAGTTTGGCGATAGTTTTATTTCAACGGATGCACCTACTCTTCAGAAAGCATTCCAATCAATGTCTGATAACAACCCGGGAGCTCAACAAGCGGCGGCAAACCTAACGAATCAAATCATCCAGAAACTATCTGGGCCTAGCCAAACAGTTAATGTAGTCACACACAGTATCGGCGAATACCTTAGTCAATTAGCTAACGTTTCGTCAGATATAAATGGAGACTCGGCAATAGTTGCTCAACGAATTCAAAACGATCAAGCAAGGTCAGCAATGCTTGAGACCCAAGCCAATGACCTTCAAAGTAAGCTCGACGATGCCCGAAGTCGAGCTAAATGGTATTGGTTGATGGGGCCGCTGGCCGCATTACTCGCCCAGGAAATCGATTCACTCGCTTCGAATCTAGGTGGCGTGATCAATCAGCTGAATGAGATCAGATCGGATCAAGCGAACACGCTCGCAGAGGAGAACTATCTTCAAGCGTTGCTGCCTGCACTGAATGCATACCTCACAGGTGTGAATCAAATGGGAGCAGGGATTAACTCTATTCTGGCAGGGATCCAAGCACTACAAAGTCAGCTTGGGCAACTTACAGGGGCAATAGAGTCATCACCCGGCGCTGGTACTTTCGCTAACGCACAATTGCAAGCAGCGCTTATTGACTGGCGAGACATTTCTGAAAAACTAAGCCAACTTACATAAGTAGCTGCTCCGCTAGATAAGGGAGATCACATATTTATAGAAAGCTGATGCCCCCCGTTTAATAGATACAAGGGGCGCGATCGCAGCGAAAGGCACGCTTCATATCACAGGCAGTGCGAGCGATTACCGAACGGCTAAGCGGGACTTATTTACTCGCACTGCTGAGGAGAACCCGCACGGTAATAGCAGGAACCAGCCAACAATCTGAAGTGGCATGAAAGTGGCGTAGGGCGCGTCCCGCGCCGCAGAATACGACAGGAATCCGCTCCACGGAGACAGGCAAACAATTCACAAAATATGGATTCAGCTGACAACCGCCCCTTTTGGGCCACTGGCAATCAGCGCAGCACCACAAGCAGTTTTCATACCGTCGAGCGCGATGGGCACACCATCGACGGTGTAGGTGCTACTGCCCTCGGCAATTGGGAAAATCCCCTTGCATAACGGGCAACTGACCTTGTGACCAACCCCGGCAATAGGTTTGCCGTTGAGGTCGGTATGGGAGAAGGCTTCGAGCACCTTGCCACCGTGTGTGGTGGAGTCGCCCAAGCGGATTGCGTCTTTCATGTTGTCACTCCTTTGACCAAAATACTCAGCCATCCAAACGTCTTCGTACCCTTGGATATCGATGATGAATTTTGCGCCCGTGGGCAAACATAGATACTTCATAACCAGCGGTAGCATTTCGGGTAAATGCTCAATACAAATAGGCTGGTAAAAATCTATCGCTGTCGAATGCGTGCCGCAGTGAATGAACCAGCTGACATTCCCCCCATCCGGCAATCGAATGCGTGTGCCGTAAATGGGTGTATTTCCCAGCGACCCGATGGCGATAGCGACCATGTCCTCTGGTGGTAGCACTGACATCCCGTGTTTTTCGCATATCGCGCTCTGGACAGCGCTGGGATATCTGTGATTTTGTTTGCTCACAGCGACTCCTTGCTTATCGATCCTATACCATTCGATGGGTGGCTCGGGATCGTCAGTTTTCGAGCCACCAGTTCAACAACGTTTCGTCATCATCGTCATCGAGTTTTTTGTATATATTCGCGTAGTACCATTGTGTCCCTGTTCTATCGCGAAACCGGTCAAAAAACTCATTGATCTTATCCATCCCGTTGCCCGCAGGTACGGCCAACGAAAGATTGCCCTCAAACACACCATCCAGCGTGCCACCGAGCTCGCATCTGACATCCCTTTCAAGCTCTAAAATCTCCTCAGCAGGGATATGGTCGGCGTAGATGTGGATGCAGAAATTGCCGCCTCGTTCAAGAACTACCGCATGAGTGTTTCTGTCCTCGATAGAGATGACATCTCCTCGGGCCATATTGAGCGCCAGACCTGGTGAGGACAGCAGCTCATAGGTTGCAGTATCCAACTGACGAGCCGGGAGCTCCTCGAATACTGGATCTTCGTCTCTGGTGCCTGCATATACTTCAATCAGCATAAAGCTTAAGAACCGATGTACTTATAATAAAGAGAAAGCTGCGAATCCGTTTCCGACACCTCCACATGGAGTATCGCTTCGCTGGGTTTTCCGTCAGCAAAAAGGATACATTCCAACCCAAGCGCACCATCGTCTGCTTCGTAAATATCAACAAACGGCCGTTGCTTTGTACACGACACAAAGGCCTCCATCTCGGGACACATTGAAATCTTTGTACCTCTATCAAAGTAATGGTCAATGGCTTCGTAAATTTCGTCAGCCACTGCGGTAGAAATCCCGAAATCGCGTTGCAGTGCCTGAGAATCACGCTGGCTGATCGTAATGACGAGCTTCTTGACCTTCACGTAGGCTCGCAGCCCGTAAGCAAGCTGCCCAGGGTTCACTGATGATTGCAAACGCGTCCCCCCTCATGCTCAAATTGGCTTGATGGCCGACCAAAGAACGCTTTCCAACGGCGTAAAATTTACTCCTTTAATATCTCTCGCAAGCTCTTTGAATTCACGCGAGCAGATAAGCGTATTACTCCCTGAAATCAACCCCTTGAATTTGAACAGATCGCGCTTGAAGTCGGGAGGTAATATCAATTTCTTGAACCTGAAAATCAACCCATCCTCTTCTATGAAAGTAGAAGCAGGATCGGTCTCCGAGCGCGCATCCAGCTCTTCAAAAAGTACAGCATTGTAGCTTTTGGATGAAATAGCTTCTCCATCTTTAGAAACCACCTTAATGGGCACAGCGTCAGTCACAACGACGTCCAAATCGCTGCAAATAGACATAAAATCATCACTGACAATGTAAAATCGAGCGACACTTCTTATATCAAAGTCATAGAACTTATCTATAGAAATAAGCACCATACCTTCTGGATAGGGTGTGTGTGTTTTGTAATTGATCTTCTCCGCATACCACGAAAAAAACCCATACTCGACACCTTTGGTATCTGAGTAAAATTTATCGTGGAGATCTGCCTGTAAGAAGCCAGCCGGGCAACCAGGTTCTTCCTTCTGAGAGAGCACGTAATGTTCCATGTCGCTCAATACCGTCGATAATGGTTGATGGCTCAGTCGCCTCAGCCTTTAATACCCCAGTTAAACTTTTATCAGCTATCACATATGCACATACACATCAGCGTCTATTGGACAGCTTTTTTATTAATATTTAACAATAGTTGTTTTTTCATCCAATGGGCGACCCGGATTTGTACCTTTCAAATTCGTCGAATCCCAGACCAGACAACTGTTTCCAACGGGGTAAATTCAATGCCCTTGAAATCGGTCGCCAAATCCTTGAACAACTGAGAGCAGATCAGGCTATCACTACCTGAAACAAGTCTCTTATATTTAAAAACATCTAGCTTCCAATCATCAGGGAGAATTAATTTCTTGAATCTTATGGGCCTACCATTTTCTTCGACAAACGTAGAGGCTGGATCGCATTTTGTCCGAACGTCCATCTCATCGAACAATACAGCGTTGTATTTTTTTGAAGAAATACGTTCGCCCGTCTCGGAAACAACCTGGATTGCAACACTGTCGACTATACTGACATTAAGGCTATTACAGGCAGCCAAAAACTCATCACTTACAACGTAAAAAAAACGGGAAACACTACGAATATCAAAATCGTAGTATTTCTCCTTGGAGATCAAAACCAAGCCTTCGGGGAAAGGTGTACGCGGGCCCGGCTTCCCTTTTTGCGCATACCATGGAAAAAAACCAAACTCAACGCCCTTCGTATCGGAGTAAAACTTATCGAAGAGATCCGCATAGATAATCCCTATAGGACAGCCAGAGTCTTCCTTTTGAGAAAGCACATAATAATTCATGACGCACAACTCCCTATTCATCGAACTCTACGTTGTTTTGTTCCAGGCACAGACAAACTCGCTCTTAGTCTGGATTGGATTGCTGAAATCTGGGAGCGAGCCTGTGCCTTATCGATATCGCCAGATATCATAGTCATCACGAACTTTTCGACCATATTTTCAACCATTGGCTTATAGACTGGGAGCTTCTGTGAGGATGTTTTGTTTCGTGGCTCAGGTGCAGCGGGCTGTCGCATAGCGCTTGGGCTCAGGCTTGGGCTTGATTCTGTACACATACTAGAAGGGCGTGCTCATGCGCCTACCGATACCGCTGGCGAATGAGTGCGAGTGGGTATGCCTACCTAGGTGCGTGCACTCCCTACGAACCTTCCCTATGGTTGCCGCTGTTATAAATATAGATAACGTGATTTGGCAGAAAGCAGACTTCCATACCAGCCTGAATCCTATCAGTGCAATAAGGGGCGTTATCGAGCTGCCCTATATACAGATTTCCGACTCGACCCTTGACGATAACACACATGCGCTCGACGCAGACTTCTTCTGCTCCGCGCTCATCGGTGGCAACGATTCTAAAAATCAGCTTAACAAGCTGTTGTGCTTGGAGGCTATTTCTAGCATCTCTCGGTGGGAGCCAGAAGCTTGTAGGGAATTCATTGTGGATGGCTTCGGCGTCGTCCAACTCCCAGCCATCTCTATTGATGTCAGCTAACGTTGCTTCCATAACCCCTCAAAAAGCTCATATTATGATTATAACCAGCTGGCTTAACGCCCCATTCCTCAGCGCTATGCCAGTAATACCTCGGGCACCCCAGACGTTTACTTCAGAAGCTATCCTAACGTCACATAATCAGCCGGGCACCGCCCGAAGAAACGTTGCCATCTCCCCTGCCGCAATTTGTAAGGCGGCATGCGACAAAAATCTCTACGTTTTTGGACTAGCGAAAAACGCTCGGGATCAGCGAGCGTCATTCAAAGCTGGACTGTCTAGGTTAGAGCCCCATACGCTTCAGCCCTTGGCGCATACCTTGATCAGCCTGCTCACACCATTGTTTGAGAGTGAGGTTCGGCGGCAAATTGCTTTCCAAGCTCTTGTATTCCCCGTTGACCAACGCTTCCCCCTTACGGCCAAACTCTTCGTTCTTATCGCCGTCACGCTTATCGAAATCACCAGGCATGTTGCCAACGAATGCAACCATCTTGTTGGCGTTCTCGGCGCTGTCTGCTTTCAGGATCCCCTTGTCGACGCAGCTTTTAATCAGGCCTGACATGTTGCGACCATTGTCGTACACCCCTTTCAGGGTGGCGGCATCCTGTCCTTCGGCGTGGGCGAGAGAGCAGGTACCGAAAGCTGCAGCCATGGCGAGAATCAAAGAAGCGATCTTCATATTTATTCCTTTAAATTTCAGAGAGCATTGAGCTCTGTTTGGCTTAATTGTTTTTACTGGAACAACGTGATGATGGATTCGGAATACAGATCCGGTACATCTTTTACTGATTTGAGTATGTTTTGACGGACAGTCTGACCTTTAACACTCGGATCTTGTGCTACATATTCCGGGGGGAAAGCCGGTGCATCTTTATCAGCGCCGGCAGCCAGCAAAGCCTTCGTGCAATCCGGGTTGCTACGAATTGCACTTTCCAGCAATGGCGTGCCAACAGGCCATGCCTGCTGTTGTGGAGCAAAAGCATCAACGGAAGTGCCAGCCTTGTGCAGCAGGGCAATCCGCTGCGCAGCTTGTGGATCCGGCTGATCGTTCAGTGCATATGCACGCTCGCAAACGTAATGCAGCGGTGTAGAACCCACCTTGCTGACGCCATAGGGATCGGTACCAGCAGCGATCAACAGCTTGATCAATTCCAGATTGTTCGCACCTTTGCCGATCAATGGAGAAAACCCTTGAGGCGTCAGCATCCGGGCGTCGGCACCGGCCTGCAGCAGTAACTTTGTCACTTCGACCGACGACGGATTTTCTATGCCCACGGCGGCAATAAGTGGCGTATTGGTTCCGCCTTGAGCAATCACATTGGTGTCGGCACCCGCTTTGATCAGGCTCTGCACAATGGGCATTGAGTCCTTCATGTCTTCTGGATCACCCATATGCCCCAATATGGATAACAGTATTGTTTCACCGTTATCGCTGATTGGTTGATTGACATCGATAGGAAACTCGAGAAGCCGATCTACCAGCACTGGGTTCCTGTAATAAGCTGCATGCCATAGAATAAGCGCGTTAGGCTTCGCGCCGTTTGCAAGCAGTTTGTTTACGCTATCCAGGTCTTTCTGTTCTTTTGAATACGCGTATTGAAGCACTGCAGTATCCAGTTTCTGATAGGCGTCAACTGGCTGCGCTTGCGCTACGTTCGTGCTACAGAAGCAAACACCTGCGACACATGCAATCCACAGGCGCTTAAAAACATAATTTGATTTCAGCATATAAAACTCATGATTGGGTAGTAAGCATCTACATTCAGACAATGCCGAAAGAACGACTTCATTCGCGCTTCAACCATGGAACGGACGACAGGAGTCCGCGCCATGGAGATAGGCAATCAATGCACAAAATATGGACTTAGCTGACAACCGCCCCTTTTGGGCCACTGGCAATCAGCGCAGCACCACAAGCAGTTTTCATACCGTCGAGCGCGATGGGCACACCATCGACGGTGTAGGTGCTACTGCCCTCGGCAATTGGGAAAATCCCCTTGCATAACGGGCAACTGACCTTGTGACCAACCCCGGCAATAGGTTTGCCGTTGAGGTCGGTATGGGAGAAGGCTTCGAGCACCTTGCCACCGTGTGTGGTGGAGTCGCCCAAGCGGATTGCGTCTTTCATGTTGTCACTCCTTTGACCAAGTTACTCAGCCATCCAGACGTCTTCGTACCCTTGAGTATCGATAATGAATTTTGCACCTGTTGGCAGACATAGATACTTTATTGTTGGCGTTGATGATATTTTGCCCCAAGTTGCTGGAGTCCATAGATCCACCCGAATGCTCCTCAGGCGATGGCCTTGCTCGATATCGCAGAGGCTGCAGAGGGTCATTCAAAATCAGCCGCTTGGATCAAAATCGTATTAGCGCCAACAGGCAGGCTATTCCACTGCCCCATGAGTAATGATCCATCTAGACGCGGAAAGCTTCATTTAGATCAACCTCTTCATCCTCGTCACCATCCTCAAAACACCTAAAATCTCTACCGTCAAGTGCCGCCTTTATTAAAGCGTATAGTGCCGCTGACTGGAAGTTCACTTGGAGCCAAAGAGATCTCTCATCTTCATAAATCAGACGAGCATCGTAATCTCCACTGCTGTTTAGCGAGTGATCCTTTAGATAGAGATCACCATTGTGCGAGCGGACACAACTACTACTCTCTTTGACTTCATCGATGACATGCTGGGCTGTAGAGCTATCACCAAACACTAATTTGTATTCATAACTCATGATCCGTGTGGTCTCCCTCGAACAGCAGGTAAATTGGCCGGATTGCGAATGCCAATGTGAGTTTTATTTGGATCGGCAGAAACTTTACCTTCATCATCCAGCTGTTGCTTGGACGGATCCTGTTTATGGATGTGCGCATTATTACCAGATTTGTGAGGGCAGGCATTCAAGTTTCCGTACTTGTGAACCCTGACCTCTGAACCGTCTGCATGCTTCCAAGTTTCATTGACCCCATTGTCTTTTGTTTTCGAGAATCCGGCGCTGTTCAACGTTTTACCGGCGCGAGGAATGCTCGTACCTTTCATGCGAGGTAGATCAGAAGAGGCGGAAAGGCCAAGTGGGTCAATCCACTCCAACGGGTTAGGTACGTAATGATAAAGGTTCAGCCCACCTGCCAACCCAATTGGGTCTTGCGAAATGAAACGCCCCGCCTCAGGATCGTAGTATCGGTACCGGTTGTAATGAAGACCGGTTTCATGATCGTGATATTGCCCCTGAAACCGTATCGGGTTCATCACGCCATGTTGCCGCGCCCACTCCGAGCGCTGTTCCATTACCTGTCCCCACGCCTTGTACTGCACAGTCCAGGCCATGTTGCCTTGTGAATCCGTCAACTCCTGCGGTGTACCCAAGTGATCGCATTGATACCAGACCAACGCATTAAACGGTAATGCCGTTGCCTTGTGATTCCACAACGGATCCTCATCAATGCTGTACTCACCGCTGTAATCCAGTTGGCCCATCAGGTTGATCTGTGCGTGCCGCACTGCCTGCGCGACGGGGACGAAGGTGCCCGGTTCGAAGATGTAGTGAACCGTGCGACCCGGTTCGCCATCGCTCTGCGCCGCGCTGCTTTCCCATGCGAGGTTGTCGCCATCCCAACCATAGAGCGTGAAGCCGCAGCCCAGCTCGCGCTGTCTGCGCGCGTGTTCGTTGCGATTCCATAGGGAGCCGGCCTCCGGACGCTGTTTGTAGTGGGCGCGGGAGTTTTTGTGCAGGCGTCGGCCCAGAGCGTCATAAGCGAAATCGACGGCGAGGCGTAGGTCTTCGAAATGCACCAGCCGGTCAAACAAGTCCCACTGCAGATCGGTACACTGACCGTTTTGCCAGCGCTGGATCTGGTTGCCACGTTCGTCATAGTCGTAGTGAGTGCCGGCGTACTCACGAAGCAGGTTATCTAGCAGTTTGCTGCGCGTCGGTGTCAGATCCAGCGGGCGGCGAACTTCCGTCGCATTGTCGTCGAGCAGGTTGCCCGCCGGGTCGAAGGCGAAGGTTTCCACCCCTTGACGTGTCGCGGCGCTGAGCAGTCGGCCGACTGGATCGTAGCGATAGGCGAGCGCACCGCGACGGCTATCGTTGATGCCGGTCAGTTGGCCGGCGGCGTCGTATTTGTACTCGCGTTTGAGCTGCGTGGACTTGTCGTCGCTGCGCCCCAGCAACTGTTCCTGCAAGCGTCCGGCAGGATCCCAGTTCTGGGTTTGCAGCAGACGATTGCCTTGATGGCGGGCGACTTCGCGGTGCAAGTCGTCGCGCTCGTAGCCGATCAGTTCATGCTCGTCCAGACGCATGCCTAGCAGATGGCCGCTGCCATAAGTCAACCAACTGACTCGGTGACCATCTGGGCGAATAGTGCCAACACGCTGATTGAGCACGTCGTACTCGTGCTGCCAGATCGCGACCGCAGGTTTTTCCAGGCCGAGGTAGTGTTGGTGCTCGCGCAGCAGATTGCCGGCCGGGTCGTGGAACCATTGCAGTCGGCTGACCGCGTTGTTGGCCAGCACCATATTACCGTTGCCATCGTAGGCAAAAGTCTCGCTTTGCAGCTGGTCGCCCAAACTCGCCCGACGCTCAGTCAGGCGTCCCATCGGATCGAAGCTCAGCGAAATCACACGTTCGCCATTGATCACCTGCGCCAGGCGACCGGTTTCAGCGTTGTACTGATAGCGTGTCGTACGGCCGTCAAACCCGCTTTCTTCTAGCAGACGGCCCACAGGGTCGTAATGAAAATGCGCGCGCTGCTCGTTTTCGTTTTCCAAGGCCAACAGTTGACCTAGACGATCCCAGCGGTAGCGCAGGGTTTGTTCGGCGGCATCCACCCGTTCGGCGATCAAACCGGCGCCGGTGTAACTCCACATGGTGCAGCGATCTAGGCCGTCAACATGCGCCAACAACCGACCTTCGGCATCGCGTTCAAAGCGCTCCTCGGTTTTGTCTGGGTGCTTGATCAACACCAACTGCCCTGCTCTGTATTCGTACTCAGTGCTGTTCCCGGCAGCATCGGTGAAACAGACCATCTGCCCCAGCTCGTTGTGTTCCCAAGCGCTGGTTTTACCCGAGCAGTCGACGTATTCCACCAGCTGACCGGCGTCGTTGTAGTCCAACGTTTTTTCATTGCCATTGGCGTCTTTGATCGCCGTTGGTTGGCCTGCCTTGTTGTAAGCGTATTCGGTCTTGTTGCCCAATGGATCAATGGCTTCGACTTGATTGCCCTGATCGTCATAAACCCGTTGCCACTGCCCGCCCTCGGCGTCACTGATCTTGATCAGCATGTCCTGATCATCGTACGCGTAATGCATGACGGTGTGATCGGCGCGGATGTGTTCGAGCAGGTTGCTGCGCTCATCGTAGCTGTAGCGATCTGTACTGCCGTCCGCATGCACGTGACGCACGATGTTTTTCGCGTCGTCGCGGAAGAACCACTCCGAGCGCTCGTCGGCATGGCGAATGCGATAGGTGTAGCCAAGAATGTCGTAGTAATGCCAGGTCTCGTTGCCAAGAGCATCGGTGACGTAGGTCAGACGAATGTTTTCATCCCACTCCAGACGCGTATCGAAGCTGCCGTCATCGGCCCATTCTCGGATGGCTTTGGCCTTGGCACCGGGGCCGTCCCACTCCAGGTTCATACCGCGGCCGGTACGGTCGGTATAGCGGGTGATCAGGTGATGCTGGAACTGATACGACCAGACCGAGCCGTTCTCATCCTGCGCCTGAATCAGGTCGCCATAGGCGTCGTACTGGTAGGCGCAGAGTTGCCGTAGCGGTTCGCCGTCAACGATTTGCCACAGGCCGGTCAACCGGCCGTGATCGTCGATCAGCGTGCCGAGGTGCAGGTGCACCTTGCTGATGTCGTTTTCCTGATAGGTGATCAGATCCGAAAGCACCGACTGTTCGCCGTGGCGATGCTCGTAGTGCAGCATGATCCCGGCGCCGTTACGCAACGAGATGTGAGTCAGCACATAGCGCTGGCCACGGCGGACGTAGGTTTCCTTGCGTTCGAAACCACGGCACAGCGATATCTGATCTTCGCTGGCACGAACCAGGGTGATGTTTTCGATGGCGTCGTAGTGAAACAGCCCAACTTTGGGCAACGGATAGCTGTGATAGCGGCCATCGGCGCCGTAGAAGGTCAGGCCATCTTCCACGCAGTCGAAACGTGTGGTGAATTCGTTGATCCAGCGGGCGCCGAGTTCGCTTTGCTCGTATGCACCCAAACGTGAATTGTAGGTACGCATCCACACGACCGGGAAAGCCCCGGGCAAGCTGAAATCGGTATGGCTGATGCTTTCCGAACCTAGGGCAAAGTTGATGCTGTGACGGGTGCTGGAGTAGGCGCAGTTTTTCTTCGGGTTGGGAGCTTGAGTCACCGCAGCCTGTTGACTCGTTGCTCCCAGACCACCTTCGGAGGCAGTGTGCTGGGCCCGACTGGTTTGATCTGGCTTGACTCCTGCACCTTGGCCGTGAGCATTTCGCTTACGCCAAAGAGTGACTGCACTGGACAAAATCAGCAGCAACCAACCAATAGAGTTCTGAACCGATTCGTCGTCCAACTTGCTCAACTGGGTACGCAGTTCCGGGCCCATGGCGCGCAGTTTTGCGGTCTCGGTAGCAACCTGTTTTTTGATCTCGTCGGGTAGCAGATGATCGGCCGCGCTGTTGGCCAGCCCCTTGCCAGCCGCTTTATAAGCACTCGCGGTAGCCCCGAAAATGTTGCCAATTGCCGCGAGAGGGTCGTTCAGTAACTGATCCCCCGCCGCGCTGATCTGTTGACTGGCGGCCTGGACGTCCCCCTTGGCGTCGAGCTTACCGTTAGCAACGGTTTCGAGACCTTTGGCGATCTCGTTAATAACGTCTTCGCCCAGCTTGCCAGCGTCCGCGAGAATCCCGGGCAACTTGCCTTTGGCCTGTTCAACAAAGTCGTCGAGGGTGCCGATGATAGAGGCGTTCAAGTGACCGACCAGAACCTCGATCACAGATGCACTGAGAAGCATTTTGCTGGTGGCCTTCATCTCTTGGCGCACCAAGAACAGGGTCGGGCGCAAGGTCATGCGTGCCGCCGCCATGGCGGGTGGCAGTGGCAGCACACCGATCAGGTTGATGCCCAGACTGGCCCACGCCAGCAGGTCGCGTTTCTGCGCTTTGGACAGGGTAACGATGTCACCCAACGCATCGACCAGCGCCATAATGTTGCCCACCACGGGCAAGGCACCGGCGACGTTCTTGATCCGGTCGAGGGTGACCACGCCACCGCTTGCCGATTGCAGCCAGGCATCGAAGGTCGCCGCGCTGCTGGCGACGTCCTGGATGTCGATGGAGTTCAGTGGAACGATGGCAACCTGAGCTTCACGTTTTACGATTTCAGTGGTCATGACAGCATCTCACCCGCCAACAGGCCCGGGGTTTTCAAGGAAGGTTTTGGCAGCGTTGGTGCGGGAAGCGTCGGCAATCGGCCGCCCTTGCTCGCGGCGCCGAGGATGCTCGACGCACTCGGCATCGCCGCGCTCGCCAGTTTCGGCAGTCCGGCTACTCCGCCCTGCACGGCGCCTTTCACCTGATGAGCCGTTTGCATTGCGCCCTGCGCGGTCTGCATCGCACTCATCCCTGTTTGTGCCATTTCCTTGCCCTTCTCCAGCAT
>NZ_QAIU01000290.1:10068-27553 GCF_003061205.1 Pseudomonas sp. HMWF006 | reverse complement strand
GGCGATGTGCATTATTCCTTCGTCTACGAAGTGCTGATCCGACACCGCAAGGCCGGTCCACGGATCTGGCAGATCACCAGCAGCGGGATCAAGAACGAGTTTCCGAAAACCTTGCTGGAGTGGTTCGACCGGCTCAATCGCTGGCTCTACTCGCCGCGCTCGCCACTCAACTGGTTTACCAAACGCCGACGCATGCGCATCGTGCCGTACAGGCCCGAACATGCAGAGGCCGGTGAGCGCTTGTGGAATTCGGCGGGGATCGGGCAGGTGTTTTTCAATGAACAGGGGCAGCCGAGCGAGATCATTCAGCACAATTCAAATGGGGCGGTGAAGACGCGGATGCTGGCGCCGGAGTTGACGGATTATCCTAATTAGCGACTCGCATTTTTCCAATGTGGGCGAGCCTGCTCGCGCATGCGATTGATCATTCAATATAAGTATCGACTGACCCACCGCCATCGCGAGCAGGCTCGCTCCCACAGGTGTCATCGGTTGCCTGTCAGTGTGCGGTTACAGCAAGCCCCACACCTCTGACAATCATCCCCACCTCGCGCTCATCAATCGTCAGCGGTGGCAGCAGCCGTATCGTCTTGCCACGCGTAACGTTGATCAGCAACCCATGATCCCGTGCGGCAATCAGCGTCAGATCACGCACCGGCTGTTTCAACTCGATACCGATCATCAAGCCCTGCCCACGAATCGCCAGTACATTGGGATTGTCTGCCAGTTCTGCGCGCAGGCGAGTCAACAGGCGATCCCCCTGAATCCGCGCGTTTTCCAGCAGCCCCTGTTCTTCGATGATATCCAGCACCGTGCAACCGACCCGGCAAGCCAGCGGATTGCCACCGAACGTACTGCCATGACTGCCGGGCGTGAACAGATCCGCCGCCTTGCCCCGTGCCAGGCAGGCGCCGATCGGTACGCCATTGCCCAGCCCCTTGGCCAGGGTCATCACATCCGGAACGATGTCTTCATGCTGGAACGCGAACCACCGGCCGGTGCGGCCGATGCCAGTCTGGATTTCGTCGAGCATCAGCAGCCAGGCGCGCCGGCTGCACAGGTCACGCAGGGCTTTCAGGTAACCGGGTGGAGCCAGTTGTACGCCGCTTTCGCCTTGAATCGGCTCGACGAGAATCGCAACGATCCGCTCGCCATGCTTTTGCTGCACCTGCTCCAGCGCCACCATGTCACCGAACGGCACTTTGATGAAATCCCCCGGAAGTTCGTTGAAACCCAGGCGCACCGCCGGGCCATCGCTGGCCGACAAGGTGCCCAGCGTGCGGCCATGAAACGCGTTGGCCATGACCACCACCAGCGGCTGTTCGATGCCTTTGCGCCAGCCGTACAAACGCGCCAGTTTCAATGCGGTTTCATTGGCTTCAGCACCGGAGTTGTTGAAGAACGCCCGATCCATCCCCGACAACCCGGTCAGCCGTTTGGCCAGTTGCTGCTGCCAGTCGATGCTGTACAGGTTCGACGTGTGCAACAGCAGCCCTGCCTGCTCGCTGATGGCAGCGACAATGCGCGGATGCGAATGGCCAACGTTGGTCACCGCCACGCCAGCGACGGCATCCAGATACTCACGACCGGTCTGATCCCACAGGCGAGTGCCCAGGCCCTTGGTGAAACTCAAGGCCAGCGGTTGGTAAGTGTTCATCAGGGCGGCGGTCATGACTTCAAACTCCAGTGCAGGTCGGTGTGTCTGCAGTATGGTTAGCCACCAGAACTGGATAAACTCGGCAAAACTTCTTTCATTTAAAAGCAGGGCTTGATAATGGACCTGTTCCAGTCGATGAACGTTTACGTCAAAGTCGTTGAAGCCGGGAGCATGACGGCAGCCGCGTTGCAGTGCGATATGTCGACGACCATGGTCGGCAATCACCTGCGGGCGCTGGAGCAACGGCTCGGCGTGCAACTGCTGCAACGCACCACACGCCGTCAGCGGCTTACCGAATTCGGCAGTGTTTACT
Source organism: Pseudomonas sp. HMWF006 (assembly GCF_003061205.1). Classification (NCBI taxonomy): domain Bacteria; kingdom Pseudomonadati; phylum Pseudomonadota; class Gammaproteobacteria; order Pseudomonadales; family Pseudomonadaceae; genus Pseudomonas; species Pseudomonas sp. HMWF006. The sequence continues at coordinate 25,583 of NZ_QAIU01000290.1, read as the reverse complement.
ACCAGCGTTGTCTGGATGTATTGGGGCTGGTGGCTGACTCCGAACGCCTGGCCGAACAGGCACTCGACCAACCGCGTGGCCTGCTGCGCATCACCGCACCGCTGACCTTCGGCGTCGAACGCCTGGCGCCGGCGCTCAGCGAGTTTTCCCTGCAATACCCGTTGGTGAAAATGGACGTGGTGCTGACCAACCGCCGCCCGGATCTGCTGGAAAGTGGTCTGGATGTAGCATTTCGGCTGGGGCATTTCGAACAGTCGAACCTGATCGCGCGGCCGCTGATCGACTACACCCTGACCGTGTGCGCCTCACCGGAATACGTTGCCAGACGCGGCATGCCGCAAACCCCGGAAGAGCTGCAACAACACGACTGTCTGTCATTCGCCTACCCCGCCGGCGATGACTGGCAATCGGTGGAAAAGCGCTGGCGCCTCAGCGGCCCGGACGGCGAGATTCTGGTGGATGTCAGCGGACCGATGCTGATGAACACCTCCGCCGGCTTGCACCAGGCGGCGCGCACCGGTATGGGCATCGTGATGCTGCCGGATGCGCTGGTGGAACAGGACCTGCGCGACGGCAGACTGGTGACAGTCGTCCCCGACTACCAGCCTCCCAGCCGCCCGTTGCACCTGCTGTATGCCCCGGATCGTTATCGCCTGCCGAAGCTGCGGCGGTTCGTGGAGTTTGCGATGCGGACGTGGGGGCAGAACGTGAAACATCAAGATCCGCCCTTCACCAACACCGGCTTGTCCTGATAACGCTGCGCAAACAACTGCTTCAACTGCGCCACTTTCGGCATGTCGTTGATGACGATGTACGGATAGCTCGGATGCTCCGTCAGGAAATCTTGGTGATAGTCCTCCGCCGGGTAGAAGCCGTTATAGGTTTCCAGTTTCGTCACGATGGGTTTGCCATAGGCGTGCGCCGCATCCAGTTGCGCGATATAGGCCTGCGCCACGCGTTGCTGATCGGCGTTGACCGGGAACAGCGCCGAGCGGTATTGCGTGCCGCTGTCGGGGCCCTGGCGGTTGAGTTCAGTCGGGTTGTGGGCCACCGAAAAGTAGATCTGCAGCAGGTTGCCGTAGCTGACTTGCGTCGGGTCGAAGGTGACTTGTACCGACTCGGCATGACCGGTGTCGCCTTCACTGACCCGCTCGTATTGCGCCGTGTTCGCGGCACCGCCGGCGTAACCGGAGACGGCTTTCTGCACACCTTTGACGTGTTGAAAAACCCCTTGCACGCCCCAGAAGCAACCACCGGCAAACACTGCGGTTTCACTGTGCGCCTGCGTGGTTTCATCAAGGGCCGGCGGCGGAATGACCACCGCGTCCTCGGCCCCGAAAGAAAAGGCCGAGCACTGACCGATCACGCCAGCCATCGCGACGCCCAATAACCCACGCCGCCAGTTGTTTTGAGATTTCATCTTGCGCACTCCTGATCAGCCGAAGGTGAAGGCGTAGGCCGCTACGCCCGGGTCAAGAAATTCGATGGTGAAGGTTCGATCCCTCACCGCATCGGTTTGCCGCACCAACTGGTACAGGCGCTGCTCGGTCACGCGGCCGCTGCCATCCGCAGCGACATCCATACCGCGGGCATCACCCGGCGCCTGACCGTCAATCGACACTTTGAACCGCACCGGTTTGCCCTCCGCGCCCGGCCCCAGCACCAAGTGCAGATCGCGGGCGTGAAAGCGGTAGACAATACGGCTGGCCGGTGCGCTGGCGGTGGCGCGCTCGGCACCGACGGCCCATTGGCCGCCGAGGCTCCAGTCATTGAGGGTCAGGTTGGCCGGTGGGTTATAGGTCGCGACCTTGTCAGGCACCAGGCCGCTTTGCGCTACAAAATGCTCCGCGCGCTGGTAGCCGACATAGGTTTCCGGCGACAGCACCTGATTCATGTCCGGCGCCTGTTGCACACCTTTGCCATCGGCGTTGATCAAGCCGTCGGCCACGGTTTTCGCTCCGGCCTCACGCAGCAACTGCTGGATGACCCGTTCCGACTCGGCGTAGTCGCCTTCGCCAAAATGGTGATAACGAATGCGTCCCTGAGCGTCGGCAAAGTAATGCGCCGGCCAGTATTCATTGTTGAAGGCGCGCCAGATCTTGTAGTCGTTATCGATCGCCACCGGGTAGTTGATGCCCAACTCCTTCATGGCTTTGGTGACGTTGCCTACATCACGCTCGAAGGCGAACTCCGGGGCGTGCACGCCGATCACCACCAGGCCCTGATCGCGGTACTTCTCGGCCCAGGCTTTGACATACGGCAGCGTGCGCAGGCAATTGATGCAGGAGTAAGTCCAGAAATCCACCAGCACCACTTTGCCCTTCAATGCCTGGGCGTCCAGCGGTGGCGAATTGAGCCATTGCACGGCGCCATTGAGCGGCGGCAACTGGCCTTCAACCGGGAGTGTTCCCGGTGCCTTGTCGGCAACTTTCATTGCTCCGCCCATGGCAGGAATCTGCGCCATCATCGTTCCGTTATCAGACGCCGACTTGCCGGACAGTTTGCCGACCAGTGCCTGTTCAATCCCGCCAGTGGATGCCGTCGACAGCCGTGCCAGCAGCCCGGTGTCGAGGCCCAGCGCAATCGCCGCGACACCCGCGAGCATCGCCACGCCCAACCCACGCCGGATCCACTCCCCCGTGCCGATCGAGCGCTTCATCAGCGCAAACACCTTACCGCCCAGCAACAGCGCGGACGCCAGTGAAGTCGCGGCGCCCGCCGCGTAGGCGAGCAACAACAGCGTGGTGGCGATGCTTGCCCCTTGCAGCGCGGCGCCGGTCAGAATCAGTCCCAGAATGGGCCCGGCGCAAGGCGCCCAGAGCAGCCCCGTGGCGACGCCGACCAGAAACGACGCGCCGGGACGTGGACGGTTGTCCTGCCCGGCGACCTCCGACAGACGATTGCCGGCCGACACCAGGGGCCGGGTCAGGCGCTCGGCCACACGCGGCAGCAGCAAGGTCAGCCCGAACAGTGCAACGAACAGCAACGCGAGCCAGCGCCCGTACTGATTGACTTGCACCACCCAGCCGCCGCCCACCGCCGCCAACGAGGCGACGAGCGCGAAGGTCAGCGCCATCCCGGCCAATAGCGGCAAGCCACTCTTGATAAACGGTTGCCCGGTGCGAGCGAAGACAAAAGGCAGTACCGGCAGGATGCACGGGCTGACGATCGTCAGCACACCACCGAGATAAGCGAGAACCAAGAGCCACATAAATCCGTCCTGTCTGAAGTGAAGATCGCCCGTGATTCATGGCTCAGGCCACCACGGCTTTGAAGGTCATCGCCAGCCCGTTCATGCAATAACGCAGGCCGGTGGGCTTCGGTCCGTCATCGAAGACATGCCCCAGATGTCCGCCGCAGCGACGACAGTGAACCTCTTCGCGGGACATGCCGAAGGAGCGGTCCTGACGCGTGGCCACGGCGTGCTCCAACGGCGCCCAGAAACTCGGCCATCCGGTGCGGCTGTCGAATTTGGTGGCGGATGAAAACAGCGCCAGATCACACCCGGCACAGGCGAATGTGCCCGTGCGATGTTCATTGTTGAGGGGGCTGGTGTAGGCACGCTCGGTGCCTTCCTTGCGCAGGATCCGGTATTGCTCGTCACTGAGGATCGAGTGCCATTCACTGTCGCTGTGGCTCACCTCGAATGCTTCATCCGCATGCGCTTCGCTGACCAGTGCAGTGCCAGTCGACAATTTTGGCAATACACCCGCCACCAGCGCTGCAAGCCCCAGCCCGCCGCTCGCTAACAGAACCTGTCGCCGTGAAAACATGGCCGTCTCCCAAAATTCCAAATGCCCTTTGCGGAACACAGCCTAGGCTTGGGTTGATCGCCAAATCCTCACAGGGAGTTAACGAATTCGTGATAACTCACCCGAGAGAAAACCCGCACAATGCGCGCATTGCGCCGAAGGATTGAGCTTCATGGAACAGACCAGACGCATCCTCGTGGTCGAGGATGACCAGCACATCGCCGACCTTATCTGCCTGCACCTGCGCGACGAAAAATTCGAGGTGATTCACAGTGCCGACGGCGATGAGGGCATGCGCTTGTTGCAGCAGGGGCATTGGGATGCCTTGATCCTCGACCTGATGCTGCCGGGCGTCGATGGCCTGGAGATCTGCCGCCGCGCCCGGGCCATGGCGCGCTATACACCGATCATCATCACCAGCGCGCGCTCCAGCGAATTGCACCGCATTCTTGGCCTGGAGCTGGGCGCCGACGATTACCTGGCCAAACCGTTTTCGATGCTGGAACTGGTAGCCCGGGTCAAGGCCTTGCTGCGCCGGGTCGATGCGATGGCGCGCAACCTGAAAATGGACGCCGGCAGCCTGAGCCTCGACGGCCTGTCCATCGATCCGATCACCCGAGAAGTCAGCCTCGACGGGCAGCGGCTGGACCTCACCCCGCGAGAGTTCGATCTGTTGTATTTCTTCGCCCGCCAGCCGGGCAAAGTGTTCTCGCGCATGGACCTGCTCAATGCCGTCTGGGGCTACAGCCACGAAGGTTATGAACACACGGTGAACACCCACATCAACCGCTTGCGGGCGAAGATCGAGAAGGATCCGGCGCAGCCCGCACGTATCCTCACGGTGTGGGGCCGCGGTTATAAATTCGGTACCGAGCAGCCATGAAACTGAACCTGACGCAGCGCCTGTCCCTGGTATTCGCCGTGCTGTTACTGGTGTGCTGCGGCACATCGGCATGGCTGCAGGTGCGCTCCAGTCAGATGCATGAGCTGGAGGTGGTGCAAGGTCTGTCGCGGGATCTGGCGCAACACATCGCCCACGACACGGTGCTGATGGACAGCCACGGGCTGATGCCCGGCGCCGTGCGCGAACTGTTCAGCCAGTTGATGCTGGTGAATCCGAGTGTCGAGGTGTACCTGCTCGATACCGAGGGCAAGATTGTCGGCAATGCGGCACCGGAAGGCCGGATCCGCCGTCAACAGGTCGATCTGGCGCCAATCCGCCAGTTGCTCAATGACCAGCCGCTGCCGATTCTCGGCGATGACCCGCGCAGCGTCGACGGACGCAAAGTGTTCAGTGCAGCGCCGTTGCAGGTCGACGGCAAGGCCGCCGGTTATCTGTACGTGGTGTTGCTTGGCGAAGCACACGACCGCTACGCCGAACGCGGTGCCACCAGCGCCGCGCTCAATACGGCGCTGTTGTCGATCGGGCTGGTCGCGTTGCTGTGTCTGATTGCCGGTCTGACCGCGTTCAACCTGATCACCCGGCCACTGCGGCGCCTGACGGAAACCGTCAGCCGCTTCGACATCGACGGTGCTCCGCAATCTGTTGTTTCGGCACCTGTGGATAAAAGCGCCGATCCGGATGAAATCGCCGTACTCGACGCTGCTTTCCGCCAGATGCAAAACCGCCTCGGTGAACAATGGCGCTCGCTGACCCGCCAGGATCAGGAACGCCGCGAACTGGTGGCAAACATTTCCCATGACCTGCGCACCCCATTGGCCTCGTTGCACGGTTATCTGGAAACCCTGTCACTCAAGGACGCCACACTCTCGCCCGAAGAACGCCGGCGCTATCTAGGCATCGCCCTCGATCAAAGCCGCAAGGTCGGGGGGCTGGCGCAATCGCTGCTGGAACTGGTGCGTCTGGAGCACGGTTTCGTGCAACCGGTGCCGGAGCGTTTTTCCCTGCTCGATCTGGTGCAGGACATCTTCCAGAAATTCGAGCTGACGGCCGAAGCGCGACAGGTGGAACTCAAGGCGCATTTCGTGCCTAACCTGCCGACGGTCTGCGCCGACCTCGGGTTGATCGAACGGGTGCTGACCAACCTGGTGGACAATGCCTTGCGCCATACACCCAAGGGCGGCGAAATCGAATTCGATCTGCAGCCCCATGGCGCACGGGTCGAGGTGACGGTAAGCGACACCGGCCCCGGTATCGCCCCGGAGTTGCGCGAAGGTCTGTTCCTGCGACCGTTCAATATCGGTGGTGCCCGGCGGGATGGCGGGCTGGGGCTGCGTATCGTGCACCGCATCCTGCAACTGCACGGGCGCGAGATTCAGTTGCTGGATGTCGCGGGGCGCGGCGCGACTTTTCGCTTCTCATTGCCGACCGATCAGCAAACCGCTGAACAGTGGATGATGCGCTCGGTCAATTCGGACGCGCCGGACAAATAATCCGCACCGCCGGCCTGTTGTTCCGTGACAACACCGCCCCGCTCCCCTAAATTAACCGGCCTGAAAAAGACCTCGCGCTTTCTCATCTCCACTCAAGTTAAAAAAGTAGTGAAATTTCAATGTCCGATTTCAACACCGCTGAATCCGTAGTCACCGAATCGTCCAAAGCGGAATACGAAAACTCCATCAATCTTTCACAACACCTCCCACAAGCCAAAATCATCAGCGAGATGGTGCTGGATGCATTCCAGTCCACCCGCGAAAGCGACCAGATCCGCGAACTGCGCGCCGCGATTCGTCAAGCGCACGACAGCTTCGATGACGACAAGGCCTACGAGCTGATGGGCGAACTCAAGCGCCTGAAAGACGCCGAAGCCGCCGACATTGCAGCCCTGGAAGACCTGAGCAGCAAGTTCTCGATCGGCCGCATCCTGTCCAGCTTCAAGGACGATCCGGCGTTTCAGGAAATCGTTTATGGCCTGGCGCTGAAAGTGCTGAACCAGACTCATCAGGCGATCAGCAACCCGAGCGGTGGCAAGAGCAAAGCGGCCAAGAAGAAAGAAGTCGAAATCTTCACCATCAGCAAGGACGGTATGAGCGTAACGCTGCCGTTGCGCACTCCGCGTTCGCGCCTGAACGTTGACCGTGCAGCGCTGGAATTCCTCGGTTTCACCTTCGTCGGTGAAGGCGAAGAAGCGGAACTGGAAAGCGAAACGTTCCTCGACAACGCCGGCACTGAGCAGGCGGTAAACCGCAAGAACATCATCACCGCGCTGCAACAGCAGACCGCGTTCGATGGCTACAGCATCGCCGCGCAGTAATAGCACAGCTGCTGTACGAAAAAGCCCCGCGCTGAGATTCAGGCGGGGCTTTTTGGTTTTCGGCGGGCATTAGTGGAATGGCGTAAATCCCAGCCCCTCACCCCAGCCCTCTCCCAAGGGAGAGGGAGCCGATCGGGAGATATTGAAGCGACGCATCGAAATGAAAGTGCTGTGCGGAATCCGCTATCGCCTCGATCTCTCAGGTCGATGTATAGCGCAAGACGCCTCGGTCAGTCCCCTCTCCCTACGGGCGGTCTGACGTTTCGGGAGGGTCAGGGTGAGGGCAAGCTGCCAAATCACCTTCAAGCCGACGGATGCAACGCTACAATCATGTCCACTTCAATCGCCGCGTTCTTCGGCAACTGATACACACCGACCGTGCTGCGCGTGTGCCGGCCGGCATCGCCGAGCACATGGCTGAACACGTCCGACGCGCCGTTGGCCACTTCGCTAAGGTCAACAAAGTCCGGCGTCGACTTCACGTACACGGTGACTCGCAACAACGCCTTGATCTTGTCCAGCGAACCCACCGCATCGACGATCAGCGCCAGGCAGCGCATCGCACTGATGCTGGCGGCGGCCTGCGCATCCTTGAGGGTCAACTCCAGGCCGACACGCCCCGGGTACTGAATCTTGCCGTTAGTGCGCGGCACCATACCGCTGATGTAAAGCTCATCATGATGACGGATCAGCGGCGCGTAATTGCCACCGGCGGTGTTCTCGCCATAAATGTCGTAGTTCAGCTCTTGGGCCAGGGCAATGAAGCGTTCATCACAGGTCATCCTCTCAGTCATTTCGCCCAGCCTCTTGATCTATGCGTGAAATATCGCGGAGTAAAACAGTTGAGCGCCGAGGAAATGGCATGGCGCTATCACTGACATGGCTGGATCCAAATCTAGGAGGTTTGCGGCGATACCGCAACCTGCCTGCCTGAAGCGCTTGTTGCGTTGCGGCCATTGGCGGCACATCAAATCAGCATAATCCACCCAACAAAAAACCCCGCACATCTCTCAATGTGCGGGGTTTTTCTTGAAGCCTCGAAACCTTACGGCGCGTACGTCAGCAGCAGCTCTGCGGGCACCTTGAAGTCCAGGGACATCATGACGCTCAACGCAGTGATGGTGAAGATCGAGAACACGAACAGCTTGCGTGCCCAGACCGTGTCATCCACTGCCTTGTAGCCGGTCCAGGCCATGTACAGCCAGTACATGCCCATGGCCGCGGCAACGGCGAGGTAGCTCATGCCGGCGTAACCGCTGAAGGTCAGCATCAAGGTCGCTACGAGGAACGCCAGGATGTAGAGCAGGATGTGCTTCTTGGCCACTTGAATCCCACGCTTAACGGGCAGCACCGGAATCGATGCGGCCAGGTAATCGTTGAAGCGGAAGATCGCGATGGCGTAGGAATGCGGCATCTGCCACAGGCTGAACATCACCAGCAGGGTCAGCGCGGCCATGTCGAAGCTGTTGGTTACGGCAACGTAACCGATCACTGGCGGCATGGCGCCCGACAGACTGCCCACCAGCGTGCCGTGAACCGACTTGCGCTTGAGGTACAGGCTGTAGAAGCCGACGTAGATGATGAAGCCAATGACCGCGAACAGCGCGGCCAACGGGTTGGCTACCTTGTACAACAACGCAACGCCGAGAACACCAAGGATGGTCGCGTAAACCAGGGCCAGTTTCAGGGAGATCAAGCCCTGCACCAGCACCCGGTTTTTAGTGCGTTCCATCTTCAGGTCGATGTCGCGGTCGATGCAGTTGTTGAACACGCAACCGGACGCTACAACCAGGGAGGTGCCGATCATGGCTGCCAGAAACACCGCCAGATCGACATGCCCTTTCGAGGCCAGGAAGAACCCGCCTGCCACAGAAAGCACGTTACCGAAAATGATCCCCGGTTTGGTGATTTGGATAAAGTGCTTGAGCGACATCGGGTCTTACCTCACTTCGCCATCATGTACGTGTGGATGCTGAACATGATCCACAGCGACAGGCCAACCAGCAGCAGGATCACGATCGCCGTAAAGACGAATGCAATCACGTTGTTACGCTGAGCAATGGAACGGTCCAGGTGCAGGAAGTAATACAGGTGAACGATCACCTGGATCACTGCGAACAGCAGAACGATTGCCAGCGTGGTGGCCTTCGGCAGGCTCGGGTACATCACCAGGCCGAACGGGATGACGGTCAGGATCACCGACAGGATGAAGCCAATGGCGTACGACTTTACGCTGCCGTGGCCAGCATCATGGCTGTCATGGGAGTGTGCATTAGCCATTACAGAGTCCCCATCAGGTAAACAACGGTGAATACGCAGATCCACACCACGTCCAGGAAGTGCCAGAACAGGCTCAGGCAGCTCAGACGGGTCTTGTTGGTCGCCGTCAGGCCGTGCTTGTTGACCTGGTACATCATGATGCCCATCCAGATCAGACCTGCGGATACGTGCAGACCGTGGGTACCGACCAGGGTGAAGAACGCGGACAGGAAGCCCGAACGGCTAGGACCGAAGCCCTCGGAGATCAGCAGGTGGAACTCGTTGATCTCCATGGCGATAAAGCCTGCGCCCAGCAGGAAGGTCATGAACAACCAACCCAGAACCTGCTGCTTCTTGCCTTTGAACAACGCCAGCATGGCGAAGCCGTAGGTGATCGAACTGAACAACAGCAGAGCGGTTTCGCCCAACACGTATGGCAGTTCGAAGATGTCGTGGCCCGACGGGCCACCGGCAACGTTGTTTACCAGTACTGCGTACACCGCGAAGATCGACGCAAACAGAATGCAGTCGGTCATCAGGTAGAGCCAGAAACCGTATACGGTCATCTCGCCCGAGTCGTGGTGATGGTCATCGTGCCCATGGTCACCATGGGCGTGTCCAACATTGGTCACTAAATTCGACATGGTTTAAGCCTGTTCCAACGAGGTTTCAACACGGGTGGCACCGGCCGGGATCTTCCCTGCCGCGACCAGACGCTTGTGCTGCTCGGCTTCGATACGCTCGATCGTTTCAACCGGAACCATATAGCCCTGGTCGTCACGTGCAGCGTGGATCACGAAGTAGATGACGGTGCCGGCCAGGCTGGCGATCGCCAACCACCAGATGTGCCAGATCATCGCGAAACCGAAGACGGTCAACAGTGCGCCCATCACCACGCCAGTGGCGGTGTTGTTCGGCATGTGGATCGGCTCGTACTTGGCCGGACGCTGGTACGCAGTACCGTTTTCCTTGGCTTCGGTGAACGGGTCGATGCAGTCAGCCTTAGGCAGCACAGCGAAGTTGTAGAACGGAGGTGGCGACGAGGTCGACCATTCCAGGGTGTGTGCATTCCACGGGTCACCGTGATCGCAAACGTTCTCTGGCTTGTTACGGTCACGCACGCTCACATAGAGCTGGATCAGCTGGCAGGCAATACCGACAGCGATCATCACCGCACCGAACATGGCAACGTACAGGTACGGTACCCACTCAGGGTTGGTGGTGGCATTCAGACGACGGGTCATGCCCATGAAGCCCAGTGCATAGAGCGGCATGAACGCGACGAAGAAGCCCGAGATCCAGAACCAGAACGCTGCTTTACCCCAGCCTTCGTGCAGCTTGAAGCCGAACGCTTTCGGGAAGTAGAACGCGAAACCAGCGATGTAACCGAATACCGCACCGCCGATGATCACGTTGTGGAAGTGCGCGATCACGAACAGGCTGTTGTGCAGCACGAAGTCAGCACCCGGGATGGCCAGCAGTACGCCGGTCATGCCGCCGATGGCGAAGGTCACCATGAAGCCCAGGGTCCACAGAACCTGGCTGGTGAAGCGCAGACGGCCCTGGTAGATGGTGAACAGCCAGTTGAACAGTTTCACACCCGTCGGGATGGAAATCAGCATCGTCGCCAGACCGAAGAAGGCGTTGACGCTCGCACCCGAACCCATGGTGAAGAAGTGGTGCAGCCAAACCATGAAGCCCAGTACCGAGATCGCGCCCGAGGCGTAGATCATCGAGTGGTGGCCGAACAGTTTCTTGCCGGTGAACGCCGAGATCACTTCCGAGAAGATGCCGAATGCCGGCAGGATCAGGATGTAAACCTCAGGGTGGCCCCAGGCCCAGAACAGGTTGACGTACATCATTGGATTGCCACCAAGTTCATTGGTGAAAATGTGGAAATCCATGTAACGGTCAAGGGTCAGCAGTGCCAGGGTCGCGGTCAGGATCGGGAACGAAGCCACGATCAGAACGTTTGCCCAGGTGCAGGTCCAGGTGAAGATCGGCATGTCCATCAGTTTCATGCCAGGGGTACGCATTTTCAGTACGGTCGCGAGGAAGTTAACCCCCGTCAGCGTCGTACCTAACCCGGATAGCTGTAGCGCCCAGATGTAGTAGTCCATACCCACGCCAGGGCTGTATTGCAGACCCGACAATGGTGGGTAGGCAACCCAACCGGTCTTGGCGAATTCGCCGACGCCCAGGGACAGGTTGATCAGCACAACGCCGGACACCAGCAGCCAGAAGCTCAGGGAGTTCAGGAACGGGAACGCAACGTCACGCGCGCCGATCTGCAGCGGCACTGCAAGGTTCATCAGGCCGGTGAAGAATGGCATCGCCATGAAGATGATCATGATCACACCGTGAGCGGTGAAGATCTGGTCATAGTGTTCAGGTGGCAGGTAGCCAGGCGAACCCTCGGTGGCCATGGCCAACTGGGTACGCATCATGATGGCGTCGGCAAAACCGCGCAGCAGCATGACCATGGCAACGATGATGTACATCACGCCGATTTTCTTGTGGTCGACCGAGGTCAACCACTCGGTCCACAAGTAGGTCCACTTCTTGAAGTAGGTGATTGCAGCGAACAGCGCCAGACCACCGAGGGCGATCATGGCGATGGTCACCATCACGATCGGCTCGTGGAATGGGACTGCTTCCCAACTTAATTTACCAAACATCGTTTACTCCTCTGCCCCGGCAGCTGAATGCGAACTCGAGTCAATTTCCGTGGCCGCCACTTCTTTCTCTTTCTTCTCGTGCTTCAGCGGCTTGCCCGGCTTCATACCTTCGTACTTGTCGACGATGATCTGGAACTGGTTCGGCGTGACCGAGGAGTAGAGCTCGACTGGGTTGTTCTGGCTCGGTTTGGCAAGGGCCGCATATTCAGCTTGATCAAGCTGTTTAGGTGACTTCTTGACTTCACTTACCCAGGCGTCGAAATCTTCCTGAGTGGTGGAGATAGCCTTGAATTTCATACCGGTGAAACCCGCGCCGCTATAGTTGGCGGAGATACCGTCCATTTCAGCGTTGCGGTCAGCGATCAGGTGCAGCTTGGTCTGCATGCCCGCCATCGCATAGATCTGGCCGCCCAGACCCGGGATGAAGAACGAGTTCATCACAGCGTCAGAGGTGATCTTGAAGTTGATTGGCGTGTGCGCCGGGAACACGATCTTGTTGACCGTGGCAATGCCTTGTTCCGGGTAGATGAACAGCCACTTCCAGTCCAGCGCAACGACTTCGATGGTCACTGGCTTGACGTCGGATTGAATTGGACGATACGGGTCCAGTTCGTGGGTCGAAATGTAGGTGATGTAACCCAGGGCAATGATGATCAGGACCGGAATGGTCCAGACTGCCACTTCGATTTTGGTCGAGTGCGACCATTTCGGGGTGTACACGGCGTTCTTGTTGGACGCGCGGTACTTCCAGGCGAACAGGAAGGTCATGACGATAACCGGCACAACGACCAACAGCATCAGCAGCGTGGCGGTGATGATCAGGTTGCGCTGTTCCAGGCCGACCTGGCCCGTTGGATTGAGCAAGGTCATGTTGCAGCCTCCCAGCAACAACGTGCCGAGCAGCGGCACTAGGCCTAGTAATCTGGGGTACCTGTTTTTACTCATCTCACGACCTCTAAAGCAGCTTGCGCAATGCAGTTGGGTTTTGATCGCCAACACTTCACCCTGCCAAGGGTTGGCATTTTCTTTGGATTGAATAAGGGCCGCCCGTCGCGCGTCAGACGCTCGACAAAACCTTGGGACAGCGGTCAGTTCTTATTCGAATTCGTGGTCAAAGGCCTTGTTACAGACCAATTCCATTTGGTGCGGAAAGTTGGAAGGCACCGACACCTGGGTGTCTCAAAAGCCTTTCGGCCTGCTCGACACCCGACTTCCTGTCCAGTTCCTTAATAAAGGTTGAACAGTGCCGGGAATTCAATGCGGGCGATTGTAGATAGGTAGCGCCCTATACACCATGTCTTATCCCGAAATAATTTTTATCGCTCAGAGCAACAATCCATCACCGTTTTTGCAAAAGTTCCGCATCTTATCGAAATCAATTCTCAACAAAAACACCAAAAAATGTAGGTCTATCCACCTCAGTTCAGACAGCTCTGAACGCTTTCTCCCAGCACCGAATCGGCGCAAAGCCCGATATTCAAAGGCCTCTGGCCATCTCCCGGAGCTTGTTAAAACTGCCTGATCTGGCACACACGTGCAAAACCAGAAAAATACCGAAACAGACCAATCCTTTTTTGTAACATTACGCCATTCCGTGTCGTTCAATCGGCTTGCGACACGCTCTGTGTGACAACATGTCGCACACCTGTCGCACCCATCCTTGCCATTCGTCACGGTGATTTCACAAACACTCTGAAATGCAAAACGCCCCGATGAGCTGATCCGCAAATCGGGGCGTTTTCTGTATCGGCCAATCCGCCGAAGAGTTGACTCAGCGCAGTGTTTTTCGGTTACGCGAGGTCAGCAGCGGCACCAGGATCACCACCAGCACGAATGCCAGCAGTGCCCATTGCGCCAGCGACAGACCGAGAATCGGCGGGTACGGCGTCGAGCAGAAACCGTCGACCTGGAAGCCCAGCGGGAAGATCTTCGCCAGCGGCAGGTCATCGACAATCGGCTGCAGCACATCAATGCCGCAACTCACTGCCGGATAGAACTGGGTGTAGACGTGATGCCCGGCAACACCGGCGCCGGCAATCGCGCAAATGACCACCAGCACTTCGAACACGGTGATGCTGCGGCGGCTGCGCATGGCCGCGCCAACGAAGGCGAACAGCGCGATCAGCAGCAGTGCATAACGCTGCAGGATGCACAGCGGACACGGTGCCTCACCCAACACAATCTGCATGTACAGCGCACCGCCGATCAGTGCCAGGCAGATAATCCCCAGCAGCACCAGAAAGCGCCGCTCACGTCCCAGTCGAATCGTTTCCTCGCTCATCGCGTTTCCCTTGTATGTCCATGGTTCAGCTGGCCGGCGGCTGCGCTTGCAGTTGCGCCATCAGGCTGATGTTGTCTTCGATATGCCAATTGGCCGCGATGCGACCGTTGTCGATCTGATAGATATCGGTTGCCCGGAAGTCTACACGCTGGCCCTGCCCTTTGAGAGCCTTGAACGTGCCGCTGAAGTGCCCGCGAAAGTGCAGATGCACCACCACGCGGTCTCCGGCGATGATCATTTGTTCGATCTCGCAGCTCAGGTCCGGCACCGCCGTACGAAAGAACTTCGACGCCAGCAACGGTCCGGTCGGTCCCTGCACCCGGCCTTCGGGCGGTGTATTGTCGACAAATTGCGGCGACAAGGCTGCCGTGGCCAGGGCCTCTTCCCCACTGCTCCAGAAACTGCCGTAACGCCGCGCCGCCAACTCCATCGCCTGTTGCTGCGCCTTGGGCAGGCTCTGATCGACGATCAGGCTCTGCGGTGTAATCAACGCCGATTCGGCCGAGGCAAACGGACTGGCCAGCAACGCGGCCGACAGGCCTAGGGTTGCCAGGCTCAAACGAGGGGAGAAGATGATGTGCGACATGGGGGCGATCCTGATCAGTTAAACGAACGAGCGCCTATCATCAGCATCGGGGAATAAACGATAAACCGGTTAAGAAACGATTAACCTTTAAACAGAATTTAATAATCAGGACCGCATAACGGCCAATCGCGGGCAAGCCCGCTCCCACAGGTCTGGCATCGTTCACAGATGCTGTGTACGACATAAATCCTGTGGGAGCGGGCTTGCCCGCGATGCAGACGACTCGGTCTCAGGAGTTATTCCAAAGCAGCAGCCGGCCCGAAGAACTCATACCGGCTCTGCTGCTCCGGCACGCCCAGCGCTTTCAGATGGCGCTTGATCGCCCCCATAAAACCCTTCGGCCCAAGAAAGTAAGCGTCGACATCCCGTTGCGCTGGCAGCCACTCGCCCAACTGCTCCTGAGTCAACATCCCGACCTTGTCCGCCGCCGGACTGACGCCGTCGTCTTCGGCATAGCAATAAAACCGCTTGAGTTGCGGATGCCGCGCCGCCAACCCGTCGATCCAGTCGCGGAACGCATGCACGCTGCCATTGCGCGCGCAGTGGATAAAGTGCACCGGCCGCTCGCTCTCCAGCGCCGCTTCGAGCATCGCCAGCGTCGGCGTGATGCCCACGCCGCCACTGATCAACACCAGCGGTTTATCGCTGGCAGTCAGGGTGAATTCGCCCGATGGCGGGAACAGCTGAATGCTCGAGCCGAAGTGCAAGTGATCGTGCAAGTGGTTGGAGGCGCGACCACCCGGT
>NZ_QAIU01000290.1:0-10058 GCF_003061205.1 Pseudomonas sp. HMWF006 | reverse complement strand
GTACTGACCGTTGTTCGCCAGCGCCGACAGCGAGTAATTGCGGCGGACTTCTTCGCCGTCGAGGATCAGCTTCATGCCGATGTACTGACCCGGTTCAGCCGCAAGGATCGGGCCTTTGTCGGCCGGTTCGAAGTAGAAGGAAACGATTTCCGCACTCTCTTCGACCTTCGCCGCCACGATGAACTCACGCGCCCCGCGCCAGCCGCCGACAGCTTGCTCTTTCTGATCGTAGATGGCGGTTTCGGCGCCGATCAGGATCTCGGCCAACTGACCGTACGCCGCCCCCCACGCACTCATCACCTCGGGCGTGGCGATCTCATCGCCGAGCACTTCGGAAATGGCGCGCAGCAAGCAGGTGCCGACAATCGGGTAGTGCTCCGGCAGGATTTGCAGGGCCACGTGCTTGTTGATGATCTTCGCCACCAGATCGCCCAATTGGTCGAGCTGGTCGATGTGGCGCGCGTACATCAGCACACCGTTGGCCAAGGCACGCGGTTGATCACCGCTGGCCTGGTGCGCCTGGTTGAACAGCGGACGGACTTCGGGGTATTCGGAGAGCATCATGCGATAGAAATGCGTGATCAGCGCCTCACCCCCGCTTTCGAGCAGAGGCACAGTGGATTTGACGATGGCACGATCCTGGACGCTAAGCATAAGAGTGACTCCTGAGCTTTTTTGATAAGTTGCCTTAGGCTTATCAGTTTTCGTGCCAGATATTTTATTCATACAAATCAATGATTTAAAAAACACGTAGTCATTTCGACACGAAGACCTTTATAGTCATCCCGACTACATCTTGTCTCTTTGACTACATCACCATGTCTGCCAAATCCCTGCTCACCGCGCTGCTGCCTTTAGTCTCCGATCTGTCCCGCGAACTGCCCGAGGGCGAGCGCTATCGACGCCTGCTCCAAGCCATGCGCGCCCTCCTGCCGTGCGATGCCGCCGCATTGTTGCGCCTGGAAGGTGAATCGCTGGTGCCGCTGGCGGTGGACGGCTTGAGTACCGACACCCTGGGCCGGCGCTTCAAAGTCAGCGAGCACCCGCGCTTTGAAATTCTGCTGGCCGGCGCCGGGCCGACACGGTTCGCCGCCGACAGCGATTTGCCTGATCCTTATGACGGCCTGGTCGAAGGCCTCGCCGATCACCTCGAAGTCCACGACTGCCTCGGGTGCCCGCTGTTCGTCGATGAAAAACTCTGGGGCCTGATCACCCTTGACGCCCTTGATCCCGAGCGTTTCGAGCCGATCGAACTCGACGTCCTGCAAGCCTTTGCCAGCCTCGCCTCGGCCACGGTCAACGCCGCCGAGCGCATCGAACGCCTGGCCGTCCGCGCCGAAGACGAACACCAGCGCGCCGAGGTCTATCGCCAGGCCAGCGGCCAGCAGCACCGCGAAATGATCGGTCAGAGCAAGGCGCTCAAGAAATTGGTGGAAGAAATCAACCTGGTCGGCGGCAGCGATCTGACCGTGTTGATCACTGGCGAAACCGGGGTCGGCAAGGAATTGGTCGCCCAAGCCATCCACGCCGCGTCACCGCGCGCCGACCAACCGATCATCAGCCTCAACTGCGCCGCGCTGCCCGACACGCTGGTCGAGAGCGAACTGTTCGGCCACGTGCGCGGCGCCTTCACCGGCGCCACCAGCGACCGTCGCGGCAAGTTCGAACTGGCCAATGGCGGCACACTGTTTCTCGATGAAGTCGGCGAGTTGTCGCTGACCGTGCAGGCCAAGTTGTTGCGCGTGTTACAGAGCGGCCAGTTACAGCGGCTGGGTTCGGACAAGGAACATCAGGTCGATGTACGCCTGATCGCCGCGACCAACCGCGACCTGGCCGAAGAAGTGCGCAGCGGTCGTTATCGCGCCGACTTCTACCATCGCTTGAGCGTGTACCCACTGCGGGTGCCGGCATTGCGCGATCGCGGGCGTGATGTGTTGTTGCTCAGCGGCTTTTTTCTGGAACAGAACCGCTCGCGCATGGGCCTCAACAGCCTGCGCCTGAGCAGCGACGCCCAGGAAGCGTTGCTCGCCTACACTTGGCCGGGCAACGTGCGCGAACTGGAACACTTGATCGGGCGCAGCGCGCTGAAGGCCTTGGGCAACTGCAAAGTGCGGCCGAAGATCCTCAGCCTCAGTGCGGCAGATCTGGATCTGCCGCGTGAGGTTGTGGATAACTCGGTTGAGCCGGTTGCCGGTGTCGTGGCTGAGATGCCGCTGATCAGCGGGGATCTGCGCAGTGCTACCGAGCAGTATCAGCGGCGTTTGATCAGTGCGGCGCTGGAACGCAATCAGGATAACTGGGCGAGTGCGGCGCGGGAGTTGGGGCTGGATCGGGCGAACCTGGGCCGCATGGCTAAACGTCTGGGGATGAAGAGCTAAAAGCACCCTCACCCTAGCCCTCTCCCCGAGGGAGAGGGGACCGACCGAGGTGTTTTGCGTAATACGCCGACCTGAAACATCGAGTCGATTATGGATTCGGCAGAGCAGGTTCAAGTCGGTGAATTACTACAATATCCCCCAATCGGCCCCTTCTCCCGGAGGGGAGCGGACTGATCGAGGTGTCTTGCGCCATACGCCGACCTGAAACATCGAGTCGATTATGGATTCGGCAGAGCAGGTTCAGGTCGGTGAGTTACTACAATGTCCCCCAATCGGCCCCCTCTCCCTCCGGGAGAGGGCTGGGGTGAGGGGCAGTGATCGAGAGAACAGCGATCAACCCAGGCCGACTACCCGACAACTAACCTAAAGCCCAACCTTTTGACGCCGATAACCCGGCATCAATAGTTTCTGGCGATTTGCCCCTCGCCCATCACCTTTTTCCACAGAAGGTTTATATGTCTTCCACCAAAGCCCGCGCAGATTCACTTTCGCTTCTGCTGTTTACCTTGCGCAGCGGCAAGCTGATGGCGATCAACCTGCTGAAAGTCAGTGAAATCATCCCCTGCCCGCCGCTGACCAAGCTGCCGGAGTCGCACCCGCACGTCAAAGGCATCGCCACCCTGCGCGGCGCGTCGCTGTCGGTGATCGACCTCAGCCGCGCGATCGGCGAGCGCCCGCTGGAAGACCCGAACGGCGGCTGCCTGATCGTCACCGATGTCAGCCGCTCCAAACAGGGCCTGCACGTGCAGGCCGTGAGCAAAATCGTCCATTGCCTGACCACCGACATCAAGCCGCCACCGTTCGGTTCCGGTGGCTCACGTGCCTACATCACCGGCGTGACCTCGGTGGACGGCACGCTGGTGCAGGTGCTGGATATCGAAAAGGTTATCCACAGCATCGCCCCGGCGCAGATCGAAATGGCCCCGACCGACCTGAGCATGGAAGACGCCGAAGTCCTCGGCAATGCGCGGATTCTGGTGGTCGATGACAGTCAGGTGGCGCTGCAGCAATCGGTGCACACCCTGCGCAACCTCGGCCTGCAGTGCCACACCGCGCGCAGCGCCAAGGAAGCCATCGACTGCCTGCTCGACCTGCAAGGCACCGCGCAGCAGATCAACCTGATCGTCTCCGACATCGAAATGTCCGAGATGGACGGCTACGCCTTCACCCGCACCCTGCGCGAAACCCCGGACTTCGCCCACCTCTACGTGCTGCTGCACACCTCGCTCGACAGCGCGATGAACAGCGAAAAGGCCCGGTTGGCCGGAGCAAATGCGGTGCTGACCAAGTTCTCCTCACCAGAGCTGACTCAACGCCTGATCGAAGCGGCCAAACACGTCGCGGCCAACGGTCACTGAGTCTTGGCTCAGACGTATTGTTTTTTGATGCGGCGCGATCTTGCCAAGGACGCGCCGGATGCGCTTTGGCCTCAAGGCATTGAACTGTGTACGTACTCCGTCGAACTGGCGCCGGACGTGCACGCCCTAATGCAACTCGGCTACCGCGAAGGCGGCGGCCGGGTGCCGGCGCTGGACACTTGGCAGCAGCAATTCGAGACCGATCCCGAATACGATCCGTCGCTGTGCTTGATTGCCCGCGATGGCGAGGGTGTGGTCGGCGTGGCGCAATGCTGGACCAGCTCATACATCAAAAATCTGGTGGTGCATCCGCGCATGCAAGGGCGTGGATTGGGCCGGGCGTTGTTGCTCAATGCATTCAAGGTATTTCAGCAACGGCGCGAAGGGTTTGTTGATCTGAAGGTGCTGGAAGACAACCGGCGCGCGCAGCGCTTGTATGAAAGTGCCGGGATGTATGTGGTCCGCCGGGAACTGGTGCCGGACTGATCGACCGCTTTCGCGAGCAGGCCAGCACAGGCAACTTCCTTTCTCTGGCAGACTCCAACCTTGGCCACTCACGACCAAGGACGCCCACCATGAAAGTACTCACCCTCAGCCTGCTCTGCCTCACCGCTCTCGCCTCCCAGGCCCACGCCTCCAGCCCTGACGCCTGGGCCGCCTACGACAAAACCGTCCTCGCCAGTTGCACCAAGGCCAGTGGCCTGAAAAACGCCAAACCGGTCGGCACACCCGCGCAATTCGACGACCGCGTCGGCTACACCGCCGTGTTGCTGCAAGGTCAATACCCGCAAAAACACATGAAAGGCCAGCAGAGCACCGAGCTGTGCCTGTACAACAAAAAAGCGAAAACCGCCTTCGTCACCGAGTGGGACTCGATTCGTCCGACCGGCAAAGCGCAGTGAGTGGCGCATAAATTGCTTCGATCCGCGCCTGTGCGGTGGTTTTCCGCCACCGTTTCACGCCCTGATTGAAGACAGATCGCTCAATGAATACGACGTTTTCCTGCGTAGGCTGCGGCAAATGCTGCACCGACCACCATGTCCCGCTGACCCTGGCCGAGGCCCGCATGTGGGCGGCGGATGGCGGTCAGGTGATCGTGCTGGTGGAGGCTTTTCTCGGTAATGGCCTGGGTTTGCCGGCGCAGCAGCGAGAACATGCCGAACGGCGTTCAGCGCTCGTTCGCAGCGGCACGACAGACGCCCATGTGGCAATCACCTTCGCCGCGTACAACGTCGGTCCCTGCCGGAATCTTGACGAAGACAACCTGTGCCGCATCTACGAGCGCCGGCCGCTGGTGTGTCGTATTTACCCGGCGGAAATCAATCCGCATATCCCGCTCACCCCTGCTGCCAAGGATTGCCCGCCGGAGTCCTGGCAACAGGGGCCCGTGCTGATTGCCGGGGGCGAGTTGGTCGATCAGGCGCTGGTTGAATTGATTCAACGCTCGCGCCAGGCCGATCGCGATAACATCGGCATCAAGGACGCGATCTGCGCGATGCTGGGGATTCGTACCACGGCGCTGAAGGGGGACGGGTTTACTGCCTACTTGCCGAATATGGAGGCGTTTGCGGCAGTGATTGATCAGGTGACTGCCCAGCCGTTGACGATGGCGCCGAGTGAGTGGGTGTTTCATTTGTCGGGCGATGATGTGGCCGGGCAAGTGTTGGCGGCCGGGGCACAGGTGGTGACGGAGCCGGCGCAGACGTATACGTTTATTTCGTTGCGGGCGGCCTGATCCAGAGTCTTTAGCGTCCGCCCGGACCTCATCGCGAGCAGGCTCACCCCTACATTTGAAATGCATTCCCTTGCAGGAGTGAGCCTGCTCGCGATAGCGCAAATGAGCACACCCTCAATCGCGAACCTGGCGCCGCCCCCAGAACTCCCGCGCCAGCAACCTCAAATCCCCCGCCAGCCCCGCCACATCTTCGGAATTGCGCTGACTCTCGCGCCCCTCATCCACCGTCACCTCGCACGCCGTACGAATGCTGACGATGTTGCGGTTGATGTCCTCGCTCACCGCGCTCTGCTGCTCCACCGCTGCCGCAATCTGCAGGCTCATCTCGGTGATCTGCTCGACCCGCTCGCTGATCCCGTCCAGCGCCCGCGCCGCCCGCTGCGCCTGTTCGACGCTGTTATCCACATGCTCACTGCTTTGCTGCATCACCAGCACCGCGTCGCGCGCGCCGTTCTGCAGGGTGCTGATCATTCGTTGAATCTCGTTGGTCGATTGCTGCGTGCGTTGCGCCAGCCCGCGAACCTCATCCGCCACCACGGCAAACCCGCGTCCGGCATCGCCGGCGCGTGCGGCTTCGATCGCCGCGTTGAGAGCCAATAGATTGGTTTGCTCGGCGATGCTGCGGATCACCTCCAGCACGCCGGAAATTTCACTGCTGTGGCCTTCGAGCTGATGAATCACCTCGGTCGCCCGGCCAAGCTCTTCAGCCAGGCGCAACACGGCGCTGCGACTTTCACCGACCAGCCAATGCCCTTCACGGGTTTCCGTTCCGGCCATGTCCGCCGCTACAGACGCCTGCTGCGCATGACTGGCAACCTGCGCGACACTCGCGGCCATCTGGTGAATGGCCGCCGCCACCTGGTCGGTTTCCGCCTGCTGCTGCAGTGAACTGTTATGGCTGCTTTGCAGGTGATCGACCAGTTGCGCAGCGTGTCCGGCCAACTGTTGCGACGCATCGCCGATACGCCCGAGCACCGCGCCGACCTGCGCTTCGAGCATCTGCAAGGCGAACTCGATCTGGCCGATTTCATCGCGACGTCCGGTATACACAGACTGACTCAACGGATTGTCCGCAACGCTCCGCGCACGCTCGGCCAGTTGCTCCAGCGGGCACAAAATCCAGCGCAGCGCCAACGCACAAGCGCCGCTGCCCAACACAAATGCTGCCAGGTTCAACCACGCAGAATCCGGCTGCAACCAGGTCTCGGCACCCAGCACAACGCCGAGCAGCGCACTGGCCAGCGCCGTGACCTTGGTCCGCACCCCCAAGGCTTGCGGTTGCCAGCGCGTCACACGCTCGCCGCGCAACTGCGCGTACGCCAGCTCCGCCGCCGCCACTTGCCGCGCATCCGCCCGCGTGCGCACCGACTGATACTCCACCGCCGTACCGTTCTGCGTCACCGGCGTGACATAGGCACTGACCCAGTAGTGATCACCGTTCTTGCAGCGATTTTTCACCAGCCCCATCCACGACCGCCCGCCCTTGAGCGTCTGCCACATATGCGCAAACGCCTGCGCCGGCATGTCCGGATGACGCAACAGATGGTGCGGCGCACCCAGCAACTCATCACGGCTGTAACCGCTGATCTTGATGAAGTCGTCGTTGGCGTAAGTGATCGCGCTGGTCAGATCGGTGGTCGAGAGAATGTTCGCATCCAGCGCCACATCGACATTGCGACCGGTCACCGGGAGATTGATCTTCATGGATAGCGCGCTCGTTTTATTGGAAAGAGTCGGCAGGGCTGCTGACTCTAAGCGCACCAATTGGTCAAATATTGATCTGGCTCAGGATCTGAGCACTTAGCCATCACTGCGACCGAAAATCGCAGTCGATGGCGCAGGGCGGGAATAAAACTCAGCGCTTGCCCATCGAACGACGGGTACCCGGCGGCGCCATGCCCGGGGTCTTGGTGTGGCCGTTCTTGGCGCCGTTTTTGTACCACGGCTGGTTCGAGCCTTTGGCTGCGGCCAGTTCGCCCGGTTTGAAGGGGAACTTGAAGGCCGGGATTTCGGCTTTGGTGTCGCTGGTATCGGCCAGTTCAGCCGAGACATCGCTCACAGCGTCGTCAACCGGCGGCAGGGTCGGGGAAGTCATAAAAGCTCCGGAAAGCAAAAAGTCGGGCCCGATCAGTGAGCCGCGAAGGCGCGCAGTATACCTGTGCGCCATGGCTCGGCACCTGAAGATTTGCAGCGCACGCCGAACGGTTTACAGGTAGGTGATGATCACGATGCCTTTGTCAGTCGATGTCTTCAGCGCTTCGTAACGCATGGAAATCGGCAGCGCCTGATGACTGCAAGCGTTGCGCTCAGTGTCGACATCGACTTTCACGCCGGGCTTGATTTCGATCTGGCGAGACTCACGAGCAGCAAACGCCCCGACCGGTCCGACCTGACAGCCCGAGTCAACGATTTGCCCGGTGAAGCGGATCTCGCCGGATTGACTGGCCGGCGCGGCGAAGGCTGTGAGTGGAACCAACAGAAGCACATACGGCAGAGCGGTTTTCAGCTTCATTTCAAGACACTCCCGAAGTGGACGGCCCAGAGAGATTTGGACCGTGCGCGGCCTGAGCCATACAAGCTGTATCCGCTCATAGAGGCGGATCTTTAAGAGATTAGTCAGGATCGCAAGCCGTGCCGGATGTCAGTTCATTCGTTGCTGGACGTTGCTCAACAATTGCGAGGCGCTTTCCAACAACTGCGCCAGAAGCGCGTCATCCTCATCCATATACCCTTCGTATTCCGCGAGATTGCGCCGCTCATGACACAACGCGAACAATCGCACCTGAACCTTGCTGATATGCGCCGTATGCACCAGACACTGAAAGACCAGGTAGCGTTTATCTGATCGATAGCCACTCAATCGGAGCGCCGTCAGCGCCAACGCGTGCGCTGCGTTATAAGCCAAGTCGAAACGGCTGGAAAAAGACAACGTAGAAGTTTGCGCATCCTTGAGCCGATCCATGGCCGAGCGCATCAAGCCCTCACACTCCTTGCGATCCGGCGGCTCCGCTTTCAGCCCACCGCTACGTAGAAGATTCTCCAGACTCTCGTTGCTGCCCATCCTTGGACTCCAAAGGGTTTGCCCCTAACAGAACGATTTTTTCCTGCTGCACCACCCGCAAGACAAAGCTGTTTTGCGCAGCCAGTTTTGCCGCCCAGTCTTGCGGGGTGTAAAGCGTCGGGTTGATGGGACGACCCAATTGTTCCTCCATGGGCATGAGCCGTTCCATGACGTCACTGTAGTGCAGGCCTTCGCCGATCAGCATGAGATCAATGTCACTGAGTGTGTTTGCTGTGTCTTTGGCGATGGAGCCATAGACAAACGCCCAGGTGATCTGCTCGGTAAACGGCTGCAATGCCTGACGCAGAGGCTCAGCGATGCCAAACGTCTTGCGAGCAATGCCCAGTAGTTCGGCATAGATGGGACATGTGGGATTGGCCTGGTAATGGTTCTGATTGCCCACCTTTGTCATGCGCAACACACCGGCTCGCTGCAGACGGTCGAGTTCACGCATGAGACTGCCTTTGCCAACCCGCGCCCAGCGCACGATCTCGTTGGCATAGAAAGTCTGGTCAGGCTTACCAAACAGCAGACCCAATACCTTTTGTTGAGTGGTGGTAAATAGCGCTTCGCTTAGAGAGAGAGTTTCCACTGTGAAGGCCAAGAGTCCCAAAAAGGGAACGATAGGTCCCTTTTTGGGACTTATCAACCGTTCGAATATTTCCAGAGGCAGCGGTCACCGAACAATCGCCATCGCGAACAGGCTCACACCTACAGTTGGAATGCGATCCCCTTGTAGGAGCGAGCCTATTCGTGCAGCACGGTGACATGCTGTTCAGACGGACTACGTCTGCGGATCAACCCTATCCAGCGCCCGGTTCACCGCCAGCTCGGCGAGCATGACGATCTGCTGGATCGCCAGCGCCGTACTGCGCTGCGGGCGACTGAGCTGATCGGCCAGATCACCGGCCATGACATTGGCTGAAGCCAGCGATTCGCAGGCGTGGGCAAGCAGGCTTTCGGTGTCGATGTTCGGCTGGATGAGGAACATCGTACTGGGCTGACGCGGTTTGACCGGTTCGGGGCAGAGGTAGAAATCGAGAGCGCGCTTGATGGCTTCGCGGGTTTTGAGCTGGTCGTCGGCGCGGAGGGCGTCTTCGAGTGGGGTGGTGGTTTGGATGGGGGGATCGGGTACGGGCTTAGTCATGGAAATGTTCCTAATCAAAAGCCAACACATGCCGTTTCTCACGCGGCGGAGTGGTGGCAGCTATGTGCGGAGTGAGAAACCGGTAGGAACAAGCCCGGCCGAACCGAAGTTCGCCCGCACACAGCCGCCATAAAAATTGCAGGGCAGCAAATAGCCGGCGGCAATTATGGTGGTACTGGTGTTGGATTAACAGTTCCTACGGGTTCTCACACCCGATCACCGAGTTGTCGGCGACAACCAAAGACTAGAGAGCGCACGTCCGACGGACAACCTGAAAATCTTGTGGGAAGGTTCTGATTATTCGACACAAATTTAAACAACCAAAAGCCAACCCTCACCCTAGCCCTCTCCCGGAGGGAGAGGGGACTGACCGAGGTGT
>NZ_QAIU01000289.1:2090-12395 GCF_003061205.1 Pseudomonas sp. HMWF006 | reverse complement strand
AAGTTCAGCGGTAAACAAAAAAAACGGCAGCCCAGTGAGGCTGCCGTTTTTGTTTGGGCCGGAATCTGTGTTCTCCTGGCTATTGTCATCGCTGGCAAGCCGGCTCCCACAGGTTCTGCGTACGCCAGAGAAACTGTGGGAGCCGGCTTGCCAGCGATGGAGGCCGATGAGGCGACAGAGAACCTTCTGGCATCCCTGAACCACAGCCTTATAATGCCCGCCTTTGCACAAACAGCAGGCTGTCCCACCTTGGCAAACATAGATAACCCGGTCGCCGAAATGGCCCCCGACGGCTTTTACCGCGTCGCGCTGGGCGTTGAGTACAAAGGCTCGCGCTACAGCGGCTGGCAGCGTCAGTTGACGGGTGTGGCAACGGTGCAGGAAGAACTCGAAAAAGCGCTGTCGAAAGTCGCCAATTCACCGATTTCGCTGCAATGCGCCGGGCGCACCGATGCTGGCGTGCATGCCTGCGGGCAAGTGGTGCATTTCGACACGCCGGTCGAACGTTCACTGAAGGCCTGGGTCATGGGGGCCAACATCAATTTGCCCCATGACATCAGTGTCAGCTGGGCCAAAGTCATGCCGGCGCATTTCCATGCGCGCTTCAAGGCCATCGCCCGGCGTTACCGCTATGTGATCTACAACGATCAGATCCGCCCGGCGCATCTGAACGAAGAAATCACCTGGAACCACCGTCCGCTCGACGTCGAGCGCATGGCCGAGGCCGCGCAGTACCTGATCGGTACTCATGATTTCAGTGCGTTCCGCGCCGGCCAGTGTCAGGCCAAGTCGCCCATCAAGAAGATGCATCACCTGCGCGTCACCCGTCACGGCAAGATGATCGTGCTCGACATCCGCGCCAATGCGTTTCTCCATCACATGGTGCGCAACATTGCCGGGGTCTTGATGACCATTGGTGCCGGCGAGCGGCCGGTGGAGTGGATGAAGGAAGTGCTGGAAAGTCGCGAGCGCCGTTCCGGCGGCGTCACTGCGCATCCGTATGGCCTCTATCTGGTGCAGGTCGAGTACCACGACGAATTCCCGTTGCCCGAGCGTTTTGTCGGGCCACATTTCCTTACGGGTTTCTCCGAACTTGACGGCTGACGCCCTCGAACGCTTTTGTTACCATCCGGGACTTTCCCGGATTTTGCCTCGGAGTTTTTCTCGATATGTCAGCCGTTCGCAGCAAGATCTGCGGGATTACCCGCATAGAGGATGCGTTGGCAGCGGTCGAGGCCGGGGCTGACGCCATTGGTTTCGTGTTTTATGCCAAGAGTCCGCGAGCGGTGAACGTGCAGCAGGCGAGGGCGATCATCCGTGCCCTGCCGCCATTCGTGACCACCGTCGGCCTGTTCGTCAACGCCAGTCGCTGCGAGCTGGGGGAAATCCTCGACGCCGTACCGCTGGACCTGTTGCAGTTCCATGGCGATGAAAGCGCTGAAGCCTGCGAAGAATGGCGTCGGCCTTATATCAAGGCGTTGCGGGTCAAGGCCGGCGATGACATTGCTGCAGCCGTTGCTGCTTACCCGGGTGCCAGTGGCGTACTGCTCGACACTTATGTCGAGGGTGTGCCCGGCGGAACCGGTGAGGCCTTCGACTGGTCTCTGATTCCGCCGGATTTGAGCAAACCACTGATTCTGGCGGGTGGCCTGACGCCGGAAAACGTCGCCGACGCCGTGGCCCGGGTGAGGCCCTACGCGGTCGACGTCAGCGGTGGGGTAGAGGCGAGCAAGGGTATCAAGGATCATGCGAAGATCCGGGCGTTCATCGCCGCTGCACGCAAAGCGCCATATTGATGTGACGGCTGGCAGTCTGCCGCCGTCCATCAATGCACTTGCACAAAGCAGGCGAGGCTGAGGGTTTATGGGTTGCACGCAGGTCATGTTTCGCGCTGACCGTGGCGGTCCACCAACCATCGCCACACACATGAATTTAGCTGAAGGGCATACGCGGGGCTGCGAACCAGAGCGTTCGGGCCGCCGGTACTGGAGAAAGAAAGCATGAGCAACTGGTTAGTAGACAAACTGATCCCTTCGATCATGCGTTCCGAGGTCAAGAAGAGCTCGGTGCCGGAAGGTCTGTGGCACAAATGCCCGTCTTGCGAGGCTGTGCTGTATCGTCCGGAGCTGGAAAAGACCCTGGACGTTTGCCCGAAATGCAACCATCACATGCGCATCGGCGCACGTGCGCGCATCGACATCTTCCTCGATGCCGAAGGTCGCAACGAACTGGGCGCCGATCTGGAGCCGGTTGACCGTCTGAAATTCCGCGACGGCAAAAAGTACAAGGACCGTCTGGTCGCTGCACAGAAGCAGACCGGCGAGAAAGACGCGTTGATCTCCGTCAGCGGCACCCTGCTGGGTATGCCGGTGGTGGTTTCGGCGTTTGAATTCAGCTTCATGGGCGGCTCGATGGGTGCCATCGTCGGTGAGCGCTTCGTGCGCGCTGCCAACTACGCCCTGGAACACCGTTGCCCGATGATCTGCTTCGCCGCTTCCGGTGGTGCGCGCATGCAGGAAGCGCTGATCTCGCTGATGCAGATGGCGAAGACCTCGGCCGTGCTGGCACGTCTGCGCGAAGAAGGCATTCCGTTCATCTCGGTACTGACTGACCCGGTCTACGGTGGGGTTTCCGCCAGTCTGGCAATGCTTGGCGACGTTATCGTCGGTGAGCCGAAAGCCCTGATCGGCTTCGCCGGTCCGCGTGTAATCGAACAGACCGTACGTGAAAAACTGCCGGAAGGCTTCCAGCGCAGCGAGTTCCTGCTGGAGCACGGCGCCATCGACCTGATCATTGATCGTCGTGAGCTGCGTCCGCGTCTGGGTAATCTGCTGGCGCAACTGACCGGCCAGCCGACACCGACCTACGTCGCCGCTCCAGTCGAGCCAATCGTGGTTCCGCCGGTGCCTGCCAACGTATGACCGAGCGCACCCTTGGCGAGTGGCTCGCCTACCTTGAGCAGTTGCATCCGTCAGCCATCGACATGGGGCTGGAGCGTTCGCAACAGGTAGCGTCCCGCATGGGGCTGGGCCAGCCGGCGCCTCGGGTGATTACGGTCACCGGCACCAACGGCAAGGGTTCGACCTGCGCGTTCGTGGCTTCATTGCTGCGGGCGCAGGGTCTGAGCGTTGGTGTCTACAATTCCCCGCACCTGCTGCGTTACAACGAGCGGGTGCAGCTCAATGGCGTCGAAGCCACTGACGCCCAGCTCTGCGAAGCCTTCGCGGCCGTTGAGGCGGGGCGTGGCGACACTTCCCTGACTTATTTCGAAATGGGCACCCTGGCGGCGTTCTGGCTGTTTCAGCAGGCCGGGCTGGATGCGGTGGTCCTGGAAGTAGGTCTGGGCGGGCGTCTGGACACGGTCAACGTGGTGGACGCCGACATGGCGCTGGTGACCAGTATCGGCGTCGACCACGCCGATTATCTGGGTGACACCCGCGAGTCCGTGGCCTTCGAAAAGGCCGGAATTTTCCGTCAGGGCAAACCTGCCCTGTGTGGCGACCTCAATCCTCCGCAACCGCTGCTCGACAAGGCGCGCGAACTGGCGTGCCCGTTCTTCCTGCGCGGGCGAGACTTCGATCTTGGCGTTACCGATCAGCACTGGCAGTGGCGCGGTACCGACGCGCAAGGCCGGGTCGTTGAGTTGCGCGATTTGCCCTTGCTCGATCTGCCGATGGAAAACGCAGCGTTGGCGTTGCAGGCGTATCTGCTGCTCGGGCTGCCGTGGGATGCCGGGCAGATCGTGGCTGCCTTGCAGGCGACTCGTGTGGTTGGCCGTCTGGATCGCCGCTCGTTCGAATGGAATGGCAAGCGCCTGAATGTATTGCTGGATGTGGGGCACAATCCCCATGCCGCCGAATATCTGGCCCGTCGTCTGGCTTCCCGGCCGCCGGTCGGCAAGCGTCTGGCGGTGTTCGGGCTGCTGGCGGACAAGGATCTGGATGGTGTTGTCGGCGAATTGAGTGCTAGTGTCGAGCACTGGGCGGTTGCACCGCTGGATTCGCCACGTGCTCGCCCGGTGGCTGAATTACACGCTGCCTTGCAGAACCTTGGCGCATCCGTCACGTCTTACGACAGTGTCGCCGCCGCCCTGGAAGGGCAATGCGCAGTGGCAACCGGCGACGACGAGATTCTGTTGTTCGGATCATTTTATTGTGTCGCCGAGGCCCTTGAATGGCTGGCTCGGCGCTCCACGGAGGAAGCGGCAAATGGCTTTGCTGGATAAAGCGTACAAGCAGCGCATGGTCGGCGCCCTGGTGCTGGTGGCGCTGGCGGTGATTTTCCTGCCGATGCTGTTTTCCCGTCAGGATGAGCAACGCCAGGTGGTCGTCGAGGCGCCGGCCGCTCCGCAAGCATCTGCCATGCCGCAGGTGCAAATGGAGCAGGTGGCGGTGCCGGAGCCGCAGGCCTTGCCGCAAGAACCGGTGCCAACCGATGAAGAAGTTGCAGAAGAGACTGCGCCTGCTGCTCCGATTGCCCCGGCTGCACCGGTACCGGCGGCTCCCATAGCCATCGCCAACCCGGCTGCGCCGCCAGCGGTGGCCAAGCCGATTCCGGCGCCTGCCCAGCCTATCGCTGCGCCAGCAACCAAGCCTGACACCACGCAAAGCCGCGTCGATGCCAATGGTCTGTCGGTGAGCTGGTCGGTGCAACTGGCCAGTCTGTCGAGCCGCGCCAGCGCCGAGAGCCTGCAGAAAACCCTGCGCAGCCAAGGCTATAACGCCTACATCCGCTCTGCCGATGGCAAGAATCGGGTGTTTGTCGGGCCGCTGATCGAGCGTGCCGAAGCCGATCGTCTGCGCGATCTGTTGAGTCGTCAGCAGAACCTCAAGGGTTTTGTCGTGCGCTTCCAGCCCGAGCGCGGTTAAAAACTATCGCCTCGATTGAAATGCACTGATAATCGCAGCTTACCGAGAGGCATGCGCTCTGCTAAAATGCGCCGCCTTATCCGTCTGTAGGCTGCACTGTGCCATTTACCTGGGTTGACTGGGCGATCGTTGCAATCATCGCCATCTCCGCTTTGATCAGTTTGAGCCGCGGCTTCGTCAAGGAAGCATTATCGCTGGTGACCTGGATCATCGCAGGAGTCGTTGCCTGGATGTTCGGTGGCTCACTGTCCGAGTACCTCGCCGGATACATCGAAACCCCATCAGCTCGCGTGATCGCGGGCTGTGCCATCATGTTTGTCGCCACACTGATCGTGGGCGCAATGATCAATTATCTTATCGGCGAGTTGGTTCGCGTCACCGGGTTGTCCGGGACCGACCGATTCCTCGGCATGGCCTTCGGCGCAGCGCGTGGCGTGTTGCTGGTGGTCGTGGCAGTCGGGCTGTTGAGCCTGGGGCCGGTACAGCAGGACGGGTGGTGGAAAGAATCACAGCTCGTGCCAAAGTTTCTATTGGTCGCCGACTGGTCCAAAAACCTGATTCTCGGGTGGAGCAGTCAGTGGCTTGCCAGCGGAATCAGCGTACCCGCTGATATTCCGTTCAAGGAGCAACTCTTGCCGTCGGCCAAAACGCCACAGTGAGTGTTGTTCAGTTCAGATCCATTAAGTAGGGGTTGCGTCGCATGTGTGGCATCGTCGGTATCGTCGGTAAGTCGAACGTCAATCAGGCGCTGTATGACGCGCTAACCGTGCTCCAGCACCGCGGCCAGGACGCTGCCGGTATCGTGACCAGCCATGATGGCCGGTTGTTCCTGCGCAAGGACAATGGCCTGGTGCGTGACATGTTTCAACAACGTCACATGCAGCGTCTGGTCGGCCATATGGGTATCGGCCACGTCCGCTACCCGACTGCGGGCAGCTCGACTTCGGCCGAAGCCCAACCGTTTTACGTCAACTCGCCTTACGGCATTA
Source organism: Pseudomonas sp. HMWF006 (assembly GCF_003061205.1). Classification (NCBI taxonomy): domain Bacteria; kingdom Pseudomonadati; phylum Pseudomonadota; class Gammaproteobacteria; order Pseudomonadales; family Pseudomonadaceae; genus Pseudomonas; species Pseudomonas sp. HMWF006. Next base: position 6,538 of record NZ_QAIU01000289.1, on the reverse strand, counting down.
CCCTGGCGCATAACGGTAACCTGACCAACGTTGAGCAGTTGGCCAAAGAGATCTACGAATCCGACCTGCGTCACGTCAACACCAGTTCCGACTCGGAAGTGCTGCTGAACGTGTTCGCCCACGAGCTGGCCCAGCGCGGCAAGCTGCAGCCGACCGAAGAAGACGTGTTTGCCGCCGTGACCGACGTGCATAACCGTTGCGTGGGTGGTTACGCCGTCGTGGCGATGGTGACCGGTTACGGCATCGTCGGTTTCCGCGATCCGCACGGCATTCGCCCGATCGTGTTCGGCCAGCGTCACACCGACGAAGGCGTCGAGTACATGATCGCGTCCGAAAGCGTTTCGCTGGACGTGCTCGGTTTCACCCTGATTCGCGACCTCGCCCCGGGCGAAGCGGTCTACATCACTGAAGACGGCAAGCTGCACACCCGTCAATGTGCGACCAACCCGTCCCTGACCCCGTGCATCTTTGAACACGTCTACCTGGCGCGCCCGGACTCGATCATCGACGGCGTGTCTGTGTACAAGGCCCGTCTGCGCATGGGCGAGAAGCTTGCCGAGAAGATCCTGCGCGAGCGTCCAGAGCACGACATCGACGTGGTCATCCCGATTCCGGACACCAGCCGTACTGCTGCGCTGGAGCTGGCCAACCACCTGGGCGTGAAATTCCGCGAAGGTTTCGTCAAGAACCGTTACATCGGTCGCACCTTCATCATGCCGGGCCAGGCGGCTCGCAAGAAGTCGGTTCGCCAGAAGCTCAACGCCATCGAGCTGGAATTCCGCGGCAAGAATGTGATGCTGGTCGACGACTCGATCGTGCGCGGCACCACCTGCAAGCAGATCATCCAGATGGCCCGTGAGGCCGGCGCGAAAAACGTCTACTTCTGCTCGGCGGCGCCGGCAGTACGCTTCCCGAACGTGTATGGCATCGACATGCCAAGCGCTCACGAGCTGATCGCCCACAACCGTTCGACCCAGGACGTGGCGGATCTGATCGGCGCTGACTGGCTGATCTATCAGGACCTGCCTGACTTGATCGAAGCGGTCGGCGGCGGCAAGATCAAGATCGAGCACTTCGATTGCGCGGTGTTCGACGGCAAGTACGTCACCGGCGACGTCGACGAGGCTTACCTGAACAAGATCGAGCAGGCGCGCAACGATGCCTCCAAGGTCAAGACCCAGGCAGTCAGTGCGATCATTGATCTGTACAACAACTGAGTTTCTACCGGCCCTGAGGGGCCGGTTTTGTATCTGACTTTCAATTTTCAAGAACAGGGCAAGGAGTGACAGCATGAGTCAGGAATGGGATGCCGGTCGGCTGGACAGCGACCTCGAAGGCGTAGCGTTCGACACCCTGGCCGTACGTGCCGGTCAGCACCGCACGCCGGAAGGCGAACACGGTGATCCGATGTTCTTCACGTCCAGCTACGTGTTCCGCACCGCCGCCGACGCGGCCGCGCGGTTTGCCGGGGAAGTGCCGGGCAACGTTTACTCGCGTTACACCAACCCGACCGTGCGCGCGTTCGAAGAGCGCATTGCCGCGCTGGAAAGCGCCGAGCAGGCCGTTGCGACCGCAACCGGCATGGCCGCGATCATGGCGGTGGTGATGAGCCTGTGCAGTGCCGGTGATCATGTGCTGGTTTCGCGCAGTGTGTTCGGTTCGACCATCAGCCTGTTCGAGAAGTACTTCAAGCGTTTCGGTGTGGAAGTCGATTACGTGCCTTTGGCTGACCTGTCGGCCTGGGATGCGGCGATCAAGTCCAACACCAGACTGCTCTTTGTCGAGTCGCCCTCCAACCCGTTGGCCGAGCTGGTGGATATCACCGCGCTGGCGGAAATCGCGCACGCCAAAGGCGCAATGCTGGTGGTCGACAACTGCTTCTGCACGCCTGCGCTGCAGCAGCCGCTGAAAATGGGGGCGGACATTGTCGTGCACTCGGCGACCAAGTTCATCGACGGCCAGGGCCGTTGCATGGGCGGGGTGGTGGCCGGTCGCAGCGAGCAAATGAAAGAGGTGGTTGGCTTCCTGCGCACCGCCGGGCCGACCCTGAGCCCGTTCAACGCGTGGATCTTCCTCAAAGGCCTGGAAACCCTGAATCTGCGGATGAAGGCGCACTGCGCCAACGCCCAGCAACTGGCCGAATGGCTGGAGCAACAGGAGGGTGTCGAGAAAGTCCATTACGCCGGGCTCAAGAGCCATCCGCAGCACGAGCTGGCCCAGCGTCAGCAGAAGGGCTTTGGTGCGGTGGTGAGTTTCGAGGTCAAGGGTGGCAAAGAGGGTGCCTGGCGCTTTATTGACGCGACCCGATTGATTTCGATCACGGCCAACCTCGGCGACAGCAAAACCACCATTACTCATCCGAGCACGACCTCTCACGGCCGTCTGGCGCCGCAGGAGCGTGAAGCCGCGGGGATTCGTGACAGCCTGATCCGCATTGCGGTCGGTCTGGAAGATGTCGCCGACCTGCAGGCCGACCTGGCGCGCGGTCTGGCGGCGCTGTGATCGAGTTGTCCACGCCGACAGCGGGTACTCATGGTCGCGTGGCGCTGGTCACCGGTGCTGCGCGCGGGATTGGCCTGGGCATTGCGGCCTGGCTGATCAGCGAAGGCTGGCAAGTGGTGCTGACCGACCTGGATCGGGTGCGCGGTTCGAAAGTGGCGAAGGTGCTTGGCGAGAACGCCTGGTTTATCGCCATGGATGTCGCGGAGGAGAGTCAGGTCGCACTCGGCGTGGCTGAGGTGCTGGGGCAGTTTGGTCGTCTCGACGCGCTGGTGTGCAACGCGGCGGTGGCTGATCCGCACAACATCACCCTGGAAAGCCTCGATCTGGCTTACTGGAATCGGGTGCTGGCGGTGAACCTCAGTGGGCCGATGCTGCTGGCAAAGCATTGCGCGCCCTATCTGCGTGCGCATAACGGCTCGATCGTCAATCTGGCCTCGACCCGGGCGGGGCAGTCCGAGCCGGATACCGAGGCCTATGCGGCGAGCAAGGGCGGGCTGTTGGCGCTGACGCATGCGCTGGCGATCAGCCTCGGGCCGGAAATTCGTGTGAACGCGGTCAGTCCGGGCTGGATTGATGCGCGTGATCCGTCGGCGCGGCGGGCCGAACCTCTGGCTGATACCGATCATGCCCAGCATCCGGCGGGCAGGGTGGGGACGGTCGAGGATGTCGCGGCGATGGTGGCGTGGCTGCTGTCGAGAAATGCCGGGTTTGTCACCGGGCAGGAATTCGTCGTCGATGGCGGCATGACGAAAAAGATGATTTACACGGACTAAGAGGCGAAGCCGCGATCCTGTAGGAGTGAGCCTGCTTGCGATAGCGGTTTCAAGGTTGATACTTTTTTCCGGGATTGACTCAATTTTGTCTTTTTCAGAAAAACTTCAATCCTGCTATTGACTTAGGTTCGCTACCTGCGTAAATTTCGCGGCCTCGGAGATGCAAACGGGTGATTAGCTCAGCTGGGAGAGCGTCTGCCTTACAAGCAGAATGTCGGCGGTTCGATCCCGTCATCACCCACCACTTCCGAGTGACTTGCGAAAGCAAGAAGGTAGGCTGAAAGTGCCTGCACCGACGCGCAGCGGTAGTTCAGTCGGTTAGAATACCGGCCTGTCACGCCGGGGGTCGCGGGTTCGAGTCCCGTCCGCTGCGCCATATTTTACGAGTCAGGCGATGCCTGGTTCGCGATTGCAAAGCACCGAAGCTTTCAATCAAAACGAGTTACTTGAGCGCAAGCTCAAAGCGATACGCAGCGGTAGTTCAGTCGGTTAGAATACCGGCCTGTCACGCCGGGGGTCGCGGGTTCGAGTCCCGTCCGCTGCGCCATATCTGTTTCAAGGACCACTGAACGCCTTGAAGCACCGAAAGCAACCTTGGGTTGATTCGGATTCGATAGCAAAGACCCTGGTCGAAAGACCGGGGTTTTTTGTGTCTGAAATTTGGCTATTCCTCTCTTTTCCTCCTGCTTCCAACTCCTGAAGCCAAGACAAATCCCTGTAGATACTCTGCTCGCGATAGCGTCAGTTCAGCCACGCATCTGGTGACTGATACTCCGCCATCGCGAGCAGGCTCAATCCTGCAAGTGCCTGCCCGCCTGCTGCGGTACCACGTCGCATTGATTTTCTGATTCTTTAGTCAAATTTTTGTAACTGGTTGTTTGCTGCGAGCCCGGAAACCTTTAAAGTTAACCTTTCGGTCAGCTTTGCACTGTCAACACGCCCTTTGTTTAGCCAAGAAGGGCTTCTGCAAGACTCGAGATTCCCAGTAGATAACCAGAAGGGCGGACACATAACCGCCCAGAGGATGATCCATGTCCAACCGTGATATATCCCGGCGCTCGTTCCTCCAGGGCGGGCTGGTGGCGGGTGTGAGCGTCACGCTCACGCCGCTCAGCAGTCAGGCGCTGGCTGCCTTGATGGAAAACAGCGTTACCGTGCCGTCCGAGAAGTGGC
>NZ_QAIU01000289.1:0-2080 GCF_003061205.1 Pseudomonas sp. HMWF006 | reverse complement strand
GCGTAACGATGCCCTGTCCAAGGTCTGCGGCAGCAAGGTATTTGCCCGCGACATTCGCTCCAGGGACATGCCGGGCTGGCCTGAGCAACAAGGCCACGCCATGCTGCTGAAAACCATCAAGGCCGACCGTATCTACGACGGCTATGACCTGTCGTGGCTCGGCGCCGACTTGCAACCTGACCGTATCGTCACCGCTGCCGACCTGGACAAGGACGGCATCGTGTTCCCCGAAGAGCACGCGCCGGATCCCTTGCTGCCTGAAGGCAAGGTACCGATGTTCATCGGTCATCCGGTAGCGATCCTGATCTGGAACGATTTCGAACGTTTCCGCCAGGCCAAGAACAAACTCAAATTCAATGACAAGGCGATTCGTTACGGTGCGCAAGTGCCGTACTACGAAGGCGACCCCTATGGCAGCTTCCGCTACGTGCGCGTGGGCGGTCCGACTTCGGCCGATGAAGACGAGTTCGCCAGCCTCAAGGACTCGATCCTGTTCCCGATGCTGAAAAACCGTCGCCCGGTGTGGAATTCCCAGCCGAACCTGCACGGTAACCTGACCGAGCGTGGGCTGTTCTACGCCGACCGCATGAAGCAGCAGATCGACACGCCGCCGGACAACTGGCTGGTGTTCGACGAGCGCTACAAGACCCCGTCGATCGAGCCGGCCGCTATGGAACCGGACAACGGCAACGGCTGGTACGACCCGAAAACCAAGACCCTGCACTTCGTGGTGGCCACCCAGTGCCCGCTGGAAGCTGCAACCGAGACTGCGAAAATGATCGCGCCGTCTCGTTTCGGCCTGGCCAACCTGAACATGCACCCGGGTTACACCGTGGGTTACGGTTCCAAAGACCACAATATCTTCGTCTACTACGCCGCCCTCGCTGCGCTGTACGGCGCCGGTGTGCCGATTCGTCTGGCAAACGACCGCTACGAGCAGTTCCAGAGCGGGATCAAGCGTCACCCGTTCGACATCCGCTACCAACTGGCGGTGGACAAGAACGACTACAGCTTCAAGATTTTCCGCGCCGAAATGAGCGTCGACGGCGGCGGTCGGATCAACTACAGCCCGTCGGTAGCAGCAGTGGGCGCCACGGCGGCGCAGTCGATCTACTACATGCCGCAGAACGATCTGCAGGTCACCGCTTACCACTCGCGCGGTGTTGAAGCCGGTTCGATGCGCGGCTACGGCACCCTGCAAAGCATGGCCTCGACCGAAATGATGGTCGACGAAATCGCCAATCGCCTCGGTGTCGACGCGATCGACCTGCGTCGCAAGAACGCCCTGCGGTCCGGCATGAAAAACACTCAGGGTGCGATCCCCGCCGGTGCCTTGCGCCTGCACGAGATTCTCGACAAGGCGTCGGTGCACGAAGTCTGGAAAAACCGCGACGCGATCAAGCAGCAGCGTGAAGCCGCCGACCCGGACAACTGGTATGGCGTGGGTTTTGCCATTTGCCAGAAAGACTTCGGCACCGGCTCGGAAGCGCCGATGGCCAGCATCGAATTCACCGCTGAAGGTCGCATCAGCCTGCGTCACATCGGAATCGAAATCGGCACCGGCATGTCCACTTCGCAAGCGCTGGTGGTGGCCGACTTCCTCGGCAGCCCGGCGCATGAGGTGAAGACCGGTGAGACCGAATGGAAGGAAATGCAGCTGATCACCAGCGGCAATCCTTACATCATGAGCCAGGCCGAGCAGGACAACCTGCTGCGCAACCCGCGCTGGGTCGGCAAGCTGGCCTCGGCGTCATCGGCGACCAACTCGGCTTACTACTTCAGCCACGCCACCCGTGAAGCGGCGCGCGTGCTGTTCAACCACGGTTTGTGGCCGGCGGCGCTGGAGATCTGGCGTCAGGGCCCGTATGGCGGGCAGGCCAACCCCTATGTGGTGCGTCGCGAAGATGCGCATTGGGTCGATGGCAAACTCACAGCTAACGGCATGCAGCCGCTGAGCTTTGAAGAGCTGGCCAAGCGCGCTCACGAGCGGGGTCTGGTCACCGCTGCCACCGTCCACGGTTTCAATCGCTGGAGCTGGGCCGAGGCCGAGTACAGCATCGAGCGGCAGACTCTCGCGCAC
>NZ_QAIU01000288.1:4454-5245 GCF_003061205.1 Pseudomonas sp. HMWF006 | reverse complement strand
GCTCTGCACTGAAAGCTGGGGCCTGCTGCGCAGTCCATCGGGGATAAATCCCCTCGCCACAAGGCCCTCGCCTACGCCACTTAAACACATTTGTTTAAAGACTCCTGCGGTTACTTCCGGATGCCTACAACAGCTTGCGTCGATGCCTACGGGTACGCCAGAATCCGCCGGCTTGTGCGCCTGGCGGGCCGTCGGTAACTTGATTCGCGTCACTGATTTCCAGTGATCGGGTTTAGTAGCCCGAGGTTTCAAGCGTTGTGCACAAGCATCTGTCAGTCAGGGATTTCGATTCCTGCGCTCGATGGCAGCTGTGCGCAGGGCACCTCCGGGTGCGCCGGCTTGCTCGAAACCCCGGTCTACTAACCTGCGTACAGTTGCCTCCACTTTGATTAGTAGCCAGAGCGGGAGCACTCCAATCAGGTTTCGAGCAAATGACTAAATCAACGCCTCACCCGCCGGTCACCGACCCGGCCTCCCCTTACGAATCCGTCGACTCAAAAAAACTCAGCGACGCCGCCGAACGCGCCCTTGACCATTACCTCAACCCCGCCGCCCTCATCATGGCGAGCACGCATAAACCCGACCCCATGTACCTCGCCAACCCGAAGTACAACACCGAATCCCTGCTGGCCAATGCCAGCGAAACCCTGGGCTCCGCCAGCGAAATGCTCAACAACTTCGCCGCAACGCTCGATACCTCGCACCGCAAGACTGCGCTGGGCATCGCGCAAGTAGTCATGCTGGGGGAACTGGCGGTGAATCAGGCACTCGATCATGTGGAGTTGGAGCAC
>NZ_QAIU01000288.1:0-4436 GCF_003061205.1 Pseudomonas sp. HMWF006 | reverse complement strand
CCCGCCTCTGGGCGGGTTTCCTGAACCGGCGGGTTAACGCTCAGGCTCAGTTAACCTTGGCGTACAACTCACCCTTCAGATAATGCTGGTACATCGCTTCCAGCAAGATCGGCTTGAACTTCGAAGCCTGAGCGGCAGTACCGGTAATCGTGCCAGCGATCACTGCTCGACAAATGATTAATACTTGGCACCGTGATTCGCCGCCAATTCCTCTATCCATAGAACAATGTTTTATTTCAGACACTTAAAGAGAAACCCGCCACAAGGCGGGTTTCTTTATGGAAAAGCCAGTAACAAAATGGAAGGTCCATAAGCGCTGTTCATTTTTTATTTAATAAGACTGTCTGGCGAGGTGCTCCAGCCACCCCCACACCCACAGGTGCAACTATTTGCAGGTGGGTGGTTCCATTTGTTGAATTTCGTGTCCAACACCGGCGCTGTCATTGGGATTTTTCCTGAGTCCTTACTCTCAGACCGGGAGGGGGAGGTATCCATTGGCACGTTACCCAGCGGCACATCCATACCCATTTCGTGATTATTTGTCATTTCGAAATCCTCTCGTGAATGAGTTCATATAATCACGTAGCTTTTCAGCATTGACCACTGTCAGAAGTAACAGGTTTAACAAATCAAATTCGAATAACCAGCCTCAGCCTTAGTACATATTAAAAAACTTAAACCTTCGTTCATGGGTAGATGAACGCTTTCACGTCGCAGAAGTTTAACGTTCGCCGAGGTCGAGACCTGCTGAGCGGACAAAAAAAATCCGATGCCACAGGTCCGGCACCGGATTTCCAGAAAGCCCAGCGTGAGTTCAAATATTTAAATAAACAGCATTACGCATGGCTGCAGGTTTTCGGTCCTTGCTTTCACTCCGGTTGCTTGGGAAGCGTATAGGGCGCCGGTCCCCTCGAGTTTTTGATTACCTCTGTCGATGACGCTGGTTCCGGCGGAATCGTTACGGGTGCCGGACCTTTCTCTTTCGGTGGTAAATCCTTCTTGCTCATGAGTCAGTCCTCCATTACCAAGTTGAACCCCAAGCCTGTGCGCAAACAATAAAAACGACCACTGTCAAACCTGACAGGTATCAATATCGAATTCGAATTAGCCACCGCACGATCCGCTCTATGGAATATAGAATTCAACTCCCGCCTTTAGTAGCGATACGGTGTCAATTCCGGTCGATTTGAAAGGACCGCGCGCCTGGCCGGCGGATTTTACATATGTGACTCCAAGGTAGCTCTAATTACGCCCATATAAAAACCATTGCTTATCGCGAAACAACATTAAAACCTGTCAACTCTGACAGGTGACGAAGTACAAGACACCGTTTAACTTCAACTCCGCAACTAGCAAAAACAGGCAAAGCGACAAAACACTTCCCACCATCCACTATTAACCGCACGAAAAGGATTTTTATAATGGGCAAGCTCGTTGGTAACTTCTATGGCGCCTATGGCGGATCCAACATTTATCTGTATGTCACTTACAGTGATGACATCGGTGGAGCAGTAACAGCAACCGCCAGTGTTAGCGGCCCCACGGGCACACTGACAGGACATCAAACCATTGGCGCAACCTCCACAACGGTTATGCTGACAGGGACAATTGGAGAAAACGCGGAAAGTTGGACATTTAACACTTCAGATTTCAACACCTTAACTGGAGGCCGTAACTATGCAGGCCCCAACGGCGTCTGGACTTATCAAGGTTTTGGGCTTGGGCGAACTTAAGGCTTCCTGCAACTTCAAAGGGGAAATCAATCACCTCTAAAAAACAAAAAAAACCCGCCTCACGGCGGGTTTCTTTTAAACCAGTCTAACGCACAGGCTTAGTTGACCTTGGCGTTCAACTCACCCTTCAGATAACGCTGGTACATCGCTTCCAGCGAGATCGGTTTGATCTTCGAAGCATTACCGGCAGTGCCGAACGCTTCATAACGAGCGATACACACGTCACGCATTGCGGTCACGGTGGCGCCGAAGAACTTACGTGGGTCGAATTCGCTCGGGTTGGTGGCCATCAGGCGACGCATCGCACCGGTGGACGCCAGGCGCAGGTCGGTGTCGATGTTGACCTTGCGCACGCCGTACTTGATGCCTTCGACGATTTCTTCAACCGGTACGCCGTAGGTTTCTTTGATGTCGCCGCCGTACTGGTTGATGATCGCCAGCCACTCTTGTGGCACGGACGAGGAACCGTGCATCACCAGGTGGGTGTTCGGGATGCGCTTGTGGATTTCCTTGATGCGGTCGATCGCCAGCACGTCACCGGTAGGTGGCTTGGTGAACTTGTAGGCGCCGTGGCTGGTGCCGATGGCAATGGCCAGGGCATCGACCTGAGTGCGTTTTACGAAATCAGCGGCTTCTTCCGGATCGGTCAGCATTTGGCTGTGATCCAGAACACCTTCGGCGCCGATGCCGTCTTCTTCACCGGCCATGCCGGTTTCCAGCGAACCCAGGCAGCCCAGCTCGCCTTCTACCGAAACGCCGCAGGCGTGAGCCATGGCCACGGTTTGTTGGGTAACGCGGACGTTGTAGTCGTAGTCGGTCGGGGTCTTGCCGTCTTCGCCCAGCGAGCCGTCCATCATCACCGAGCTGAAGCCCAGTTGAATGGAGCGCTGGCAGACGTCAGGGCTGGTGCCGTGGTCCTGGTGCATGCACACCGGGATATGCGGGAATTCTTCGATCGCGGCCAGGATCAGGTGACGCAGGAACGGTGCACCAGCGTATTTGCGGGCGCCGGCCGAAGCCTGGACGATCACCGGGGAGTCAGTCTTGTCAGCGGCTTCCATGATGGCGCGCATCTGCTCAAGGTTGTTGACGTTGAAGGCTGGAACGCCGTAGCCGAACTCGGCTGCGTGGTCCAACATCTGGCGCATGCTGATAAGTGCCATTGTGTGTCTCTCTCCCGGTTGAGGGTCGTTAATCGTGCCAGCCTGCCGGAGCGGCGGCGGCTATTCAAGTGATTGCAGATCGGGGGTCGAGGCCCGGTCTGGTGATTCGGTGTTACCAAAATCTTCTGAACGACACAGAACACCTGTGGGAGCGAGCTTGCTCGCGAATGCGGCTTGGCATTCAACATTGATGCAAGCTGATCCACCGCTTTCGCGAGCAAGCTCGCTCCCACAGTTGGATCGGTTTCCACATTGGATCTGTGTTGTGTCAATTACTGCGCCTTGCAGCCGCGGCCGATCAGGTCATTGGTGGCGACCCAGTACACCAGGCCTTCGTCACCCTTGAGGTGAAACGCCAGCATGCCGTCGCTGTACAGCGTACCCGAGGCGCCCGGCTCTTCTTTCAGGCGATAGACCTGATCACCGCCGCCGAGTCGAACGTCGACTTCCTTCTGGCCGGCATCGGCGTAGCGCCAGAGCACTTTGGCCTGGCTGTCGCAGGTCCAGGTGCTCCAGTTATCCGCCGGGGCGGAGGGCTGGAACAGGTTCATCTGCGCGCAACCGCCCAACAATGCCAACGCCGCAATGGCGATCAAGCCTTTCATCCGTGTTCCTCGACTGAAGGCGCACGCCGCCAGCCCTGAGTTATAGAGTCAGACCGGTCAAGGACAACCATGTTCCTTGGCCGGGGTTTGCGTCTCGTATTTGTCCAGACCGTCCGGCCCCGAGCGCTTGTTCAGCACCGGGTTGGTTTCGGCCTGCCAGTCGGCCTGATAGCAGCCTTTCTGCGCCGCACCCGGCGCAGGCGTCGCCTCGGCCTTCGGGTTACTCCCGCAGGCCGCCAGCGTACCGGTCAGCAACAACAGCGCTAACGACTTGACCATGAAAACACTCCTTTGCCTGGCCAAACGGGCGGCCTCAGGCCTTGGCCCGGCTTTCCAGGACTTCAACGGCCGGCAGCACCTTGCCTTCGACGAATTCGAGGAACGCGCCACCCCCGGTGGAAATGTAGGAGATTTGCTCAGCCACGCCATATTTATCAATCGCCGCCAGAGTGTCGCCACCGCCCGCGATGGAGAATGCCGAGCTTTCAGCGATGGCCTGGGCCAGCACTTTGGTGCCGTTGCCGAACTGGTCGAATTCGAACACGCCGACCGGGCCGTTCCACAGGATGGTTTTCGACGATTTCAGCAGTTCGGCGAAATTGGCTGCGGTTTGCGGGCCGATGTCCAGGATCATGTCGTCAGCCGCGACGTCAGCGATCAGCTTCACGGTCGCTTCGGCGCTTTCCGCGAATTCTTTGGCAACTACTACGTCAACCGGGAGTGGCACGCTGACTTTGGCAGCTATGGCGCGCGCGGTGTCGAGCAGATCCGGTTCGTACAGCGACTTGCCGACCGGGTGACCGGCCGCTGCGAGGAAAGTGTTGGCGATGCCGCCGCCAACGATCAGTTGATCGCAGATCTGGCTCAGGCTGTTGAGTACGTCGAGTTTGGTCGAGACCTTGGAGCCGGCAACGATGGCCGCCATCGGCTTGGCC
>NZ_QAIU01000287.1:0-1150 GCF_003061205.1 Pseudomonas sp. HMWF006 | reverse complement strand
TCTGCGACGGTCAGTCCGCTGATCCTGTGGCTCCAGATTCCGCTCAGCGGATCGGCGCTGGCATCGCCCTTGTCGGCGGCGCCGTCGAAGATTTGCACCTTCTGACCCGGGGTTGCGCTGCCGGTGAGGATCACGGTGGTGTCACGTGTCGTGCCTCCCTGCGGGATCTCCACGCCTTGGCTGTCTTCGGCCCGGTTGATCACTGGTTGCACGTCGGCGCCTGCCTTGACGGTATAAGAGCGCACCGGAAACCCCACCGCCGTCGCCGCGTTCGCCACCCCGTCAAAATTAACCTTGAGCGTCACCTTCAAGTCACGGCCATCTTTCAAGCCTTTCAGCCAGGCCAGCGGCACCGCCCGGCTCAAGCCTGGCGCACCCGCGCCCACTTCACCGCGAAGGTCGTCGAAGGTCACGGTCTGGTCCTGATTGTCCTTGCCTTCGTACTGCAACCACAGCCGCTCACCTTCGACGTGCGGCCATGCCGCAACGGTGAGCAGGGCGGTGGGTTGTAACAGCGCCACGTCGAGTTCATTGCCAGTCTTGCCATCAATGACCGGCGTCGGTAAACGTGCATCGCCCTCGTTAATTTTCGACACGCTCAGGTTCAGCTCAGGCGATTGGGCAACCTCCGCGTTATTGCGATTCAGGTGCCAGCGAAACACCAGGGGCTTGCCTTGTCGTGCGATCAGAAAAGCCTGGCTCAACAAGGTGTTGGTGCGTTTATTGGCGTTGAACGACACCAATGGAAACCCTGGTGCACCTGCGGGTGGGTTAACTTCCACCAGCTGCGCTTTATCGCCTGGCAGGTGTTCTAAATACTCGACCTGAATGGTCACGCCCTGCGGATACGCCAGCGCGTCGATCGGGCTCACTGCCTTCAGCAGCACCGGCGGCAACAACTCGATAGCCTCTGAGCCGGTAACTTCGGCCACGGCATTTTTCGAAGTGGCGAAGACGTTGCCATTTTTCAGCAATTCGTACTTCGCCCGCACAACACTGCCGGCGATTACTTTGGCGTTGGGCACCATCAGTTTGTAGGTGAACGGGATCCGCACGACGTCCTGTTCCACACTGTGCAGGGTAACGGTGCCGTTCGACGAGGTGGCGCTGTAGCTCACGCGGATTTTATCGTTGGGTTGCCACAACGGAG
>NZ_QAIU01000286.1:12489-13989 GCF_003061205.1 Pseudomonas sp. HMWF006 | reverse complement strand
GTGTGTGCCGGCCGCGTTCAAGTACCTGCTCGGCGATGGCACGCCGATCGCTCACGCCGGCAGCGTCGACTGGCGCTGGCTGGCGATTCTGTTCCCGGCAGGCGCCCTGCTCGCGTGGCTCTGGCAACGTCTGCGTCAACCCAACCCGTGGCTGTTCGGGCCGTTGCTGGTGAGTGCGGCGGTGAGTATTGGCTGGGACCTGCACATCGGTTTGCCCAATGGCGGCAGTCAGATTGGCCAGTGGCTGATCGGCAGCGGTCTGGGTTGCCACTTCAACCGGCAGTTCTTCCGCCGTGCACCGTCGTTCATGGGCCGTACCTTGATCGGCACGGCACTGACCATGTTGATCGCCACGTTGGCCGCATTGGGCTTGAGTGCGCTGACCCACCTGGATCTGCGCTCGCTGACCCTGGGCATGATGCCCGGCGGCATTGCCGAAATGAGCCTGACGGCGGAAACCCTGCAATTGTCGGTGCCGCTGGTGACGGCGATGCAGGTGATGCGGCTGTTGTTTGTGCTGTTTCTGGCGGAGCCGTTGTTCAAGTATTGGAACCGTAATCCCGAGTAGCACCGAGTCGACTTCATCGCTGGCAAGCCCGCTCCCACAGGTTCTTGTGGCTGCCACAGACTATGTGCCCCCCCAAAAAACCTGTGGGAGCTGGCTTGCCAGCGATGGGGCCCTTCAGACCGCCATCAGATCGGAGGAAGCCGCCACTCGATCGGCGTCTCGCCATTCTGCTCAAGAAACTTGTTGGTCCGGCTGAAGTGCCCGCAGCCCAGGAAGCCACGATACGCCGACAACGGCGACGGATGCACCGACGTCAGTACCAGATGTTTGGTTGCATCAATCAGCTTCTGCTTGCTCTGCGCATGGGCGCCCCAGAGCATGAACACCAGATGCGGCTGGCGCTCGCTGACCAGTTCAATGATCCGGTCGGTGAAAAACTGCCAGCCCCTGTCCTTGTGCGCATTGGCGTTGGCACGCTCGACGGTCATGGTGGTATTGAGCATCAACACGCCCTGATCGGCCCAGCTCTGCAGGTAACCGTGGTTGGGGATGTCGATGTTCAGGTCGCGTTTCAACTCTTTATAGATGTTGACCAGCGACGGTGGCGCCGGCACGCCCGGTTGCACCGAGAAGCACAAGCCGTGGGCCTGACCCGGGCCGTGATACGGGTCCTGGCCGAGGATCACCACTTTGACTTTATCCAGCGGCGTCGAATTCAGCGCATTGAAAATCAGCGGTCCCGGCGGATAGATCTCCTTGCCGGCCGCCCGCTCCTGCTGCAGAAAGTTGCGCAACTCTGCCATGTAAGGCTGGTCGAATTCAGCACGCAGTGCCTCCTTCCAGCTCGGTTCGAGTTTGATACGGTCGTCAGCAGTCATGGTCATACCCGGCAAAAACAATGGGGCGAACCCTAGGAAAGCCGACCACGCTTGTCAATTGATCTGACGCAGATCCGGCACTTTCCCACACAACGATCATACTGATCGTTCAAA
>NZ_QAIU01000286.1:11890-12465 GCF_003061205.1 Pseudomonas sp. HMWF006 | reverse complement strand
CCCGCCTCGGTATCGCCAGCCTGGATGCTGAAAAATCCCTGAACGCGCTGTCGCTGCCGATGATCAACGCCCTGAGCGACAAATTGAACGCCTGGGCCAAGGATCCGCAAATCGTCTGCGTACTGCTGCGCGGCAATGGCGCAAAGGCGTTCTGCGCCGGCGGCGAGGTGCGCAGTCTGGTCGAAGCCTGTTGCGCCCACCCTGGCGAAGTACCGCCGCTGGCCGCACAGTTTTTCGCGGCGGAATACCGCCTGGATTACAGCCTGCACACCTACCCGAAACCGTTGATCGGCTGGGGCCACGGTTACGTGCTGGGCGGCGGCATGGGCCTGCTGCAAGGCGCGAGCACGCGGATCGTGACGCCTAGCAGCCGTCTGGCGATGCCGGAAATCACCATCGGTCTGTATCCGGATGTCGGCGCCAGTTGGTTTCTCGCGCGCCTGCCGGGCAAGCTCGGTTTGTTCCTCGGCCTGACCGGCGCGCACATGAACGGCCGCGATGCGATTGACCTGGATCTGGCCGACCGCTTCCTGCTCGACGAACAGCAACCGGAGCTGATCGAAGGCTTGCTGCAA
>NZ_QAIU01000286.1:2906-11880 GCF_003061205.1 Pseudomonas sp. HMWF006 | reverse complement strand
GACATGCAGCTCAACAGTCTGCTCAAGGCCTTGCAGCAGGAAGCCGTGGCGCAAATGCCTGAAGCACAGTGGTTGCCGCGTCGGCAGCAGATTGATGAGTTACTGGACGTGAGCGACGTAACCTGCGCCTGGAAAGCCATCAGCCTGCAACGCGACAGCCACGATCCGCTGATCGCCCGAGCGGCGAAAACCCTGAGCGAAGGTTCACCGCTGACCGCGCATCTGGTCTGGGAGCAGATCCGCCGCGCCCGGCACCTGTCGCTGGCGGAAGTCTTTCAGATGGAATACACCCTGAGCCTCAATTGCTGCCGGCATCCGGAATTCAGCGAAGGCGTCAGGGCGCGGTTGATCGACAAGGATCAGAAGCCGCACTGGCATTGGCCGGACGTCAGCAGTGTGCCGGATGCGGTGGTCGAGGCGCACTTTCACAAGGTCTGGGAGGGGCGCCATCCGTTGGCGGATCTGACGCAGTATTGAACTGACGCGATGCTCGCGATGACGACAGGATTCCCATCGCGAGCTGGCTCAATCGGTCGCCATAGAACTCAGACATTCAGCTCGTAAAACTGAATGATCTCCGTCATCGCCTGCTGCGCTTCTTCGTCGCCCTTTATCAAAATGTCTTCGACATCCCTCAATGGCGGAAGAGGATGCAGACGTTCAGCAATCTGCATCGCACTGTAGTCTTGAGTCGCTGTTCCTTCGCTGACTCTTATGAAGCCGATAGCGCTTTCGCCTGCGGCAAAATGATTGGAAACCCGGATTTTCGGTGCCATGCCGTAATCCACCACGATCACCAGATCATCGCGCTCACGGTGAAACTTCAAGTTGTCGATCGTCAGCCTGCGCTCGGAAAAGTCGATTCCGTCAAGGCCGTCTCCCCGATTGATGATCACGTCCCTGCCGAGGCCATCGTATCGGTAGATATCATTTCCGGCGCCGCCGGTTAGCGTGTCATTGCCCGGCCCACCCAACAGCAGATCATCACCGGGGCTGCCCGTGAGCACGTCATCCCCTTCCATGCCTCGGATTTCCCCCGCGCCGCTTATCGTGTCGTTGCCTCGACCACCGACTAACGGCAGCGCCCGTCCGTCTCGCAGAGACGTAAAACGCGTTGAATTGTTAACGGTTACCCCCGTATGAAAAGTCTCGGGCGCGGGGCCCAGCTGACTTGACTCCAAGAGTTGTTTCAAACTCACGACCGACCCATCGGAGAAATTCAAGAGCTCAATCCCGGCCCCCTCAAGTTCACCATTGAGGGGCAAGACGATGCGAACTTTCTGTATCCCACCCCAATTGATATCGAGTGTCGGATGGAGCATTTTCGCTCTTGGCGGATTGCGGTGTGCCCCGCGCCCTGGGTTGGGTTCCAGCTCGACATGCGTGGTTTCTATCAGCGCAGCACCCCAGCTCAATTGCAGTGCATCGCGCTGCGCATCTGCTGGAAGGACGACAGTGTCCTGATCGATCAATCCGTACTCGTCTTTCCACCCCGCTGCGCCAACTTCTGCTCGGTGGAAAACAGGG
Organism: Pseudomonas sp. HMWF006; assembly: GCF_003061205.1. Lineage (NCBI taxonomy): Bacteria > Pseudomonadati > Pseudomonadota > Gammaproteobacteria > Pseudomonadales > Pseudomonadaceae > Pseudomonas > Pseudomonas sp. HMWF006. The sequence goes on along the minus strand of NZ_QAIU01000286.1, from coordinate 10,353 downwards.
TTCGGCACATCCGCAATCGTGGTAGTTGCTCCGGCGTGCGCTTGCACGATGTAGGTGTCGGCACCGTCTTCACCGTAAAGCCAATCATCCCCTGCCCCGCTGACCAGATAGTCGGCGCCCTCGGAGCCCAGCAAGGTGTCGTCACCTGCACCTGCGGATAAAAACGCGCCCGGCGTTCTGTCGCCGACAGTGCCGTAGTCAAGTGGGGAGCCTGCATAAGCGACAATCAGATCGTCTCCCGCGCCGCCGTGGAATACGTTTTCCACTTCGACGTTGACTCGCCCGCCGGCATCGTCGCCAGGGACGATTTTGCGTTTGATCGTTTCAGTTGTGACATCCCAGCGAAACGCCTTGGGCACCGTTTCCCCCGAACCGAAGCTTGCTGCCGGATAGATGTACCAGCCCTCAAGCGCGCCGGATTCCTTACGGTCTTCAACCAATACATCTCCCGTATTGAATGAAAAGCCGTTGGCCGAGCCGGATCGATAATAGCGAGGCGCCTGACTTGAAGAGGCTATCGTCCCATCGGCTTTCACCTGTTTATGTTCAACACGAGTTGTGGTTTTCGACTGCCTTTGACTGACCACGGCATGCCCTGCATCAACCTTCATCCATGGCGGCGTTTCAGACAGTGTTCCCGCTTCAACGCCGTCATCGCTCAGCTCGGTGTGAGTGATGAAACCGGTGTCGCTAGTCGTGATATGACTGCGAACCCAGACGCCTTGATCACTCAAGGTGAAACCTGTGGCGTGTTTGCGGGCGTAGCGCTTGGATTTGATTTGCGCGAGGAATTTTTCAGTCCAGTCAACGGGGTGATCAGATGCCACAGGGCGTTGCGCCGCGATGGTTACATCGTCTGGCTGAACCGGGTCTTCAACTTTGCTTTGCTGGATTCCTGTGGCGGTTACAACTTCCGGTACAGGTGACTCGGGCACCTTTATCGGCGGCAATGTTTTGCGCAGGACATCCTCATAACCAAGTACAACGCCATCGCTGAAACAGAATGTGGAATCCTTCCACTGCTCGTGACTCTTGATGAGTATCGCGTCGCCCGCGCCATTGGCCAGCCGTAATACTGTGCCGACGGCAACTTCGATAATGTCGGCTTTCAAACTTTCCGCAGAGAACCCGGCACCGAACTTGATGACATTGCTGCCACCTGAATCGGTGATAACGTCAAGACCATCACCCACCCCGAAATAGTAAACATCAGCGCCGTCATGGCCCTCCATCACGTCGTTACCGGCCCCGCCATCAAAAACGTTATTGCCGGAATCCCCACGAAGGTGGTCTACACCCTCCCCGCCCAACAACGTGTCATTGCCACCACCGCCTAGCAAGGTATCGTTGCCTGAACCACCGTCCAGATAATCTGCGCCATGTTCGGCTTCGGCTGTTTGCGCGTAGTCGCCGGATAAAATGTCATCATCTGCGCCGCCATAAAGCGTGTCGGCGCCCAAGCCTCCTAGAAGGGTATCGTTTCCTTCATCGCCTTGAAGGTAATCATTGTTAATTCCACCTGACTGCAGGTTGGACACATCACCATCCAGCGCGTCAGCTCCTGCTCCACCGATCAGGGTGTCGGAGCCCCCCATTCCCTGAAGTGTGTCATCGCCCGCTCCACCATCAAGTAAATCATTGCCGTGGTACCGAATTGGATGCTCGGCATAATCCCCGGCCAGCGCGTCGTTACCCTCACCTCCGAACAGCAGATCATCCGCCCCACCGCCCCAGAGTGTGTCGTCTCCTGCACCACCGTCCAGCAGGTCGCTTCCAAAAAAGTGGGCAGCGTCACCGGCAACGCCGTTCAGTACATCGTCATCGCCCTTGAGAGTGTCATTGCCTGGACCACCATAAATCGCATCGTTTCCACCGTTACCAGCGAGCCAATCATCGCCACTGCCACCGTCCAATACATCGTTGCCATGGTGTTTGCTTTGCAGGCCACCGCCCCAATCAAGGTTGTCTCCCATTATCGTGTCGTTACCACTTCCTCCGGCCAGCGTGTCATCCCCCCCATCCCCTCCAAGAAGATCATCTTCAGTTCCGCCATCAAGCAGATCCTCGCCCCATCCGCCATTGAGAACATCGCTGCCGCCCTGGCCGTAGAGAACATCGTTATCGCCCTGCGTCGAACTGTTAAAGGAGGCCTTTGACAAGACAGTTCGGTGACTGGTGACACCACCGTCTATAAGAACGTCGACGCGTTTGAATCCCCATTTCTGCTCCAGCGCGCCGGTCGTTTCATCCCCTGATAAAACGTCGTCTCCCGCACCTCCAATCAGCGTATCCCGATCGTTACCGCCCAGAAGCACGTCCTGGGACGCCGTACCGATGAGCAAATCGTGACCTGCCCCGCCATCAAGCCAATCGCCTCGAGCGGCTTTCCCTTTAGAGTCACCAGCGGCCATGGCTTTTTCGAGCGTCGTCTGTTTATCCCCAAACAACTGATCGTTTCCGTCCTTGCCGAACAATCGGTCTGATCCACCAAGTCCGAGAATGATGTCGTCTTTTGCAGAGCCGTAGAGCACATCGGCCTTGTTTCTCTGTTTTACGTTGGGCAATAGCAAGGCGTTGCCCAGCTCATCGTATGAGAACTGATCACCGGGAACATTGGGGTCGATATCTTTCGCTTTCCAGTCGCCCTGGAGAACCAGGTCGGGAGCAGACACCGTATGGTCTTGGTGTTCAGGAAGTCGGATGCCAAACATCCCGGGGCGGAAGTTCTTGATAACGACGAGGTCGTTCAGGCCATATTTGATGTTGAGGGTGGGTTCAGTGAGTTCTTCGATGAGGGTCAGGGTGATGGCCTGATCCTCGGTCGACCAGATATTGCTCAAAGGGGCGCGACGTTTGAGTGAAGGAATCGGCGAGCCGTTGATCCATAACTGCCCATTTACGTTGGCGTCGAAGATCTCATCGATGCCATCACCGCTGGAAAACTCATAGCGGTCGCTGCCCTCGCCACCGATCAAAGAGTCGTTACCCTTTCCTCCGACCAGAACATCATCACCGGCCATTCCGTACAGCGCATCATTGCCGTCGCCTCCGCCAAGCAAGTCGTTGCCGCGTCCACCCTCGATGACATCGTGACCTGCCAGTCCGTTGATCGTGTCATTGCCCGCGCCGCCATACAGATGATCAGTGTTCGCACCGCCCACGAAAGACCGCGCACCGTCATCACCGAACATCACCAGCGGGTTCAACACACCGGTGGTCATCGGCACCTGTTTGGCTGAGGCGAGATCGGAGTAGGAAAACTTCTGCAGCGAGTGTTCTCCAAACGAACCCTGGGTTCGGGCAATCAACCGGGCCAACATCTGCGCACGATCGGCAAGCCATTGCGCGGTGATGAAACCTTCGCCGGTCAGCGGATCGTAGAGTTCCAGTCCGCGTCCGGAGTAACCGTCATCGCGTTCGATGACGATTTCACTGAGTTGCTTCAGGGAATTGCGCAACGACAGGCCGATGGGTGTCGACTCGCCAGCCAGTTTTGCCCATGAATTCGCGTTTCCGTATTCGCCTATCGAACGGGTGACGATGCTTTGAGACTGCTCTGGTGAAAATGCCGAGAAGAATGCGTAGGCGTTAGTGGCGAAGGTTTCATCGGTGGTAGGTGGCGCTGCTGAATCGCCGTCGTAGGTGCGCTTGAACATGTCCAGGAATTCGTTCTGGCCATAGCGCAATATCAGGTCGACCACGACGGAAACCGGCGTGCCTTTCACTACATGCTGAATCAGCGGATTGAGGCTGCCACTGGCAAGCGCGATATTGATTTGCTCTGGCACGACGGAAAGCAGACTTTGCAATGGATTGACGCCGAAATTGCTGATCGCCGCTCGCAGGCCGACACTGTAGGAATCGATGGCGAACAGAATATTTTTATAGTCATCGAGCCTGTTGGCTTTTGTTTGAGTCGGCGGGCCGCCATCTTCCCCTTGCGAATCACCCGCGGAGATCAATCTCCAGGTTTCATAGGGCGGCGCTCCACCCAACAGGCTGAATCCGACTGTCCCTGACCAGCCGGCGTTATGGCTCACGGCGGTATCCGTCTCTCCGCAAGCCTCACTAAACAGTGCCTTGCCGATCGCACTGGCATCAATCTCTGCAATCTGGCTGATGGATGGAACCGTCCAGGGTGCCAGCCGACCAGCGAGGGATCCGTCGATCAAGGTATTGATGAAATTGGCGGCGACCTGATTCGATGACAGCTGCATCAGTTCTTCACTGAAGATTTTATTCAATCTCAGTTCACCTTGCCGCGAGGTATAACCGCGAATCAGGGCGGAGTAGGCACCGTTTCCCCCGTTGGCATCAATGGCCACGGCAAGCCAGAGCCTGGCGCTTTTCAGAATTTTCCCCGTTTCATTATCGACAACGGTAACCTCAGAAACTCTGAGGCCAATAATATCGAATAGCTTTTGATACAGGGGAGCGCAGCTAGCCCCTGTTAATTTCAGCGCAAGATATTCGGTATCTTCAGAATCGAACATCAGTCCCTTGCAAACATTTGCTGCATTTAAAATCTCTGACTTTTCCAGATCGCTAAAAACATAACTCATCGTTACTTCCTTGTAATAACAGAGCGTGAAAGATACTCACTGAGAAACTTGAGCATCTCAGGTGCTTCGCGTAATGACGACAGTCCAAGACTTACCCGACCGTGCCCCCCGGCAAAGTCAAAACTGTGCAACTCCACAGTGCAAAAAAAGTTCAGCCTACCAAAATCCAGATTTTCCAATTCAGCTCTGCTGAACTTTGACAGTTTCTCGTCAGTCAATTCTTCCTCTGCAGCCGGGCGAATCAAGCCGTTACAGCTTATCAAGCGAGGGGTGCCATCACGCCGCGGCCAGTCAGCAATGACAAACTTTCGAACGGAAGCCTCATTCTTGAAATGCGGCGGAGGTGCATTCAGCCAAAGTTCCAGTCCCGGATAATTTTTCAACTTCACAATCAACTCATCCGGCCAGTTGACGTGCCGATAACCCCGCTCATGGGGCTCGGTAGTCTCTTTTCTTGTATAAAGCCCGGCGTTCAGTTTATAAAGACGCCAACTTTCAGGGATCGACCCCAAGCTCTGATCCTGGTACCGGCGCAAGCCCGTCCCGGTCCACCAGAAATGCCCCTTGAGCGTATTGGCAAGGCAGGCTTTTTTATTCGCCAATTCAGGCATGCCCACATAAAACTCCGGGACCAGAGTCTTATCCACATAGCTGCCGCCCAGTATGGGCACCTGCTTCATGCTCGCCAGCTTCTTTTGGCAGGCCTCCTGATCCGCGTAATAGATTGCCATCGCCGCGGCGACTTCTTCTTCACGGATATAAAAATCCACCACGCAATAACAGGCATAAATAAACAAGCCGTATTTCAACAACTTCTTAAACCATTTAATCAATTGCTTATACGACATCCGGAGCATTTCGAACCTCCCTGCCAAACTGAGGAGCAGGCTGTTTCTTGAGATACCCGGATGTCGCGTTCTCAAACACCTCAAAGTATTGTTTCGTGCCGTACTCCACATTAAATCTGCTCGCCGTCAACTTCGCAGCGCTGCGAAGGCGGTCGTACTCACCAGCGGATTCAAGAACCCTGGCAATACGTTTGGCAATAGCGTGATGATCGAAGAAGTCCACCAGCAACCCATTGTGACCATCAACGATCACCTCCCTTACCGGAGCCGTATCCGACGCTACTACCACACACTCAGACGCCATCGCCTCCAGTAACGACCACGACAAAACAAACGGATACGTCAAATAAACATGGACTTTCGAACATTCCAGAACTGCCCGGTAAGTCTGGTAAGGAAGCTTCCCTGTGAAATGCACCCTGGAGTCATCGAAACTTACCTCTGCCTCCATCCTGCTGCGCCAGTTTGCAAAGCCAACCGGCTTACGCCCGTAGCTGACGTCATCACCGCCTACTATGATTATCTGCGCATCGGGACACTCAGCCTGAATATGCGGGATCGCTCGCATAAAACTGTGAAACCCGCGATAAGGCTCAAGATTCCTCGCGACATAAGTAACGATCGGCTGCCCGGCTCTCAGTTCGACGCCATTGGGCAACCTGACGGCCCCAACTTTCGCCAAACAGGAACTTTGAATGACGCCCTCGTGAATAACCCGAATGGCCGACTGATAAGCGGCCGGAAACAGACTGCGCTGCCACCGCGTGGGCGCAATGGCAATGTCACATTGCTCAAGATTCAAAAGATGCAGCGAATTAAGCACTCGCAGCCTTGATGACTCTCTTGTGGCTAGCGGGAATTCAGGGTCGAACCCGGAATCTGCGCCCCGCGCCCGATAGTAATATTCGCAATAGTGAATAAGCGGCGCGTCAGGATAGACATCCTTGACGAAGAGCGTTTCCCCCCATCCGGGATGAGCGAGAATCACGTCCGGCCGATAACCCGAATGTTTCAGCCAGCTCAGAATTTCAAAAACCTTCTGTCCATCAGTCACCGCTTGTTCGTAACGGGTCAGGTAGGGGTGAATACCGCCTGGTGCTCGGCTGGCAGCGCGGTATCGATATATTTTCACCCCTGCGATACCCGGCGCCGTATCCCGACCTATCGCTAAAATCTCATAACGCCTGTCAATCGCCGCCAGCACCACATGACGGAACTGGCCCGGAAAGTTTTGGTGAATCACAAGAAGCTTCATAGCGGCATCGTCCTTTTATTCGCCGCTGTTGAACTGAGTTTTGCTCACCTCGATCGGCACGAACAGACGCTAACAAATGCAAGGAAATGAAACTGTAGGAAGCGTCTGGGAATGCCCTGGGAGATGGCTAATGGGACGACTTTTCGACGGGCATAAAAAAGCGGCGCTAATTGCGCCGCTTTCATTTGCGTGGATCTACCAGCGATTGCCACGTCCGTTGTGGTCACCGCGTCCACTGTGTCGGTCATAGTTGCCACGACCGCGGTGATCGTTATCCCAACCGCCGCGACGGTGGCCATCCCAGCGCCCGCGATCATTGTCGTGCCAGCGACGACTCTCGTAATAACGTGGTGCCGGTTGGTAGTAGCGCGGCGCCGATTGGTAATAACGCGGTTGCTGGTAATACCGCGGGGCTGGCTGGTAGTAGCGAGGCTGCGCGTAATACGTGCTGCCACCGCTGTAATAGGTGCCGCCCGTGTTGTAGTAGGCCGGTGCGGGTGACGTGTAGACCTCTGAGCTGTAATACGAGTCCGCGTAAGAGTACGGGACGCAACCGGCAACGGAAACCATCAACGCAGCAAGCAGAAGAATTCGTCTATACATGGCGGCCTCCTGGACCGCGGGTAGCCTCGCCAGCGACGCTGGCAGGCGTCAGTCGTTTATTCGGTGACTGACGAGAAATCAGACAGCGTTTTCGGCATCTGGTGCGTTCCCGCAACAAGTTGAAACAAGTGATTGATGAAATCCTGTTCATTTGGAAAACGCTGTCATTCAGCGACTGA
>NZ_QAIU01000286.1:0-2896 GCF_003061205.1 Pseudomonas sp. HMWF006 | reverse complement strand
ATGGTGACCACCGTGGTACCCACCGCCGTGATAACCCCGTCCATAGCCGCCCCGATAGCCGTGGCCACCGTAGTAGTAGCGCCCGCCGCCGTAGTAACGCGGACCGTAATAGCCGCCGTAGTAATAAGGCGAGTAATAGCCCGGAGAGTAGTAAGTAGAAGGGTAAGCATCGTAAGGGCCGGCGTAGTAATAACAGCCGGATAAGCCCAGACCGAGCACCGCTCCCAGCAGCACCCGACGCAACGTTTTCTGAATAAGCATGGCGGCCTCCTGAAAGACCTGCGACAGCAGTCGGCACAGACCGGCTGACATCTGGTTTGACTGACAAATCAGGACCGAGTGCCAACGGTGCATCAGCATCAGATCAGCGGCAGACACGCTGCATCACGGTGCAGTCGCGCACCAACACAAAGCGCCGCTCCGCTGCGCATCAGCGATGATCCACGCCGTGAGCCCGCGCCAGAGCGCCTGACACAACTTGGCACGCGTCTCGCTTTAGCAAACCCGTGCAGGAGTCATCACAGGTTCGCGGCACCACAATTTGCAATGGCTGACTAGGGTTCCGGCTCGCACTCGCGAGTGGCTGGTCCGAGAGTTGGCGACCTCCAGTTGAGGTTACACGGCGGGACAAAAGCCCGGGAGACAAGCCACCGTTCGCGGTGCCGCGTTGCCTTCCTGTCCGCCCTTGATCAACTGGAGAACTCACCATGTCCCGACTACGTTTGCCCGCCCTGCTCGCCGCTGCGTTCGCCGCGCTCATCAGCACGCAATCCCCCGCCGCCCAGAAAGACCACTTCAGCGTGTGCTGGACGATCTACGCCGGCTGGATGCCGTGGGAATACGCCGGCAGCCAGGGCATCGTCGACAAATGGGCGAAGAAATACGGAATCAAGATCGACGTCGTGCAGCTCAACGACTACGTCGAATCGATCAACCAGTACACCGCCGGCCAGTTCGACGGCTGCACCATGACCAACATGGATGCGTTGACCATTCCCGCCGCCGGCGGCGTCGACAGCACCGCACTGATCGTCAGCGACTTCTCCAACGGCAATGACGGTATCGTCCTCAAAGGTGAAGGCAAGACAGTCGCCGACCTCAAGGGCATGGACGTCAATCTGGTCGAACTGTCGGTCTCGCACTACCTGCTGGCTCGCGCGCTGGATTCGGTCGATCTGACCGAGCAAGACCTGAAAGTGGTCAACACTTCCGACGCCGATATCTCCGCCGCTTTCAACACCGAACAGGTCAACGCCGTGACCACCTGGAACCCGATGCTCTCGGACATCAAGGCTAAACCGGGGGTGACCGAAGTGTTCAACTCCAGCCAGATTCCCGGCGAGATCATGGACATGATGGTGGTCAACAGCGCCACCCTCAAAGACAACCCGGCGCTGGGCAAAGCGCTGACCGGTGCGTGGTTCGAAGTGGTCGAGTTGATGAACGCGAAAAACGCCGCGAGCAAAAGCGCGCTGGAGCACATGGCCAAGGCCTCGGGCACTGATCTGGGCGGATTCCAGGCACAACTGGACACCACCCGACTGTTCGCCACACCGAAGGAAGCCCTGAGCTTCGCCACCAGCAAACAACTGCCGGAAACCATGCGCAAGGTCGCCGAGTTCTCGTTCCAGCACGGCCTGCTCGGTGAAGGCGCGAAGGACACCAGCGCGGTCGGCATGGCCTTCGCCAACGGCGTGACCAGTGGCGATACCGGCAACCTCAAGCTGCGTTTCGATCCGACCTACGTGCAGATGGCCGCCGACGCCAAGCTGTAAGCCACGGAGGATTTGGCCATGCGCCTGATCAATCGCCACCCGGATCGCCCGAGTCGCCTGCTGTTGGTGATCCTGCCGTTCGCCCTGGTGCTGTTCGCCTACTTCATGGGCTCGGCCGAGCGCCTGGCCGACAACCCCAACGACAAACTGCTGCCTAGCGCGGTGCAGATGAGCGACGCGGTAAAGCGTCTGGCCTTCAATGCCGACAGCCGCACCGGTGATTACCTGTTGTGGCAAGACACCGCATCGAGTCTGCGGCGTCTGGCCATCGGCCTCGGCATCGCAGCGCTGGCCGGGCTGTGCCTGGGCATCGCTGCCGGCACCTTGCCGTTGTTCGGCGCACCGTTGTCGCCGTTGCTGACGGTGCTGTCGATGGTCCCGCCACTGGCGATCCTGCCGATCCTGTTCATCGTTTTCGGTCTGGGTGAGTTGTCGAAAGTCATGCTGATCGTGATCGGCATCACTCCGGCCCTCGCACGGGATCTGGAACAGCGCGCCCGGGAAATCCCCGTCGAACTGCTGATCAAGGCGCAGACCCTCGGCGCCTCGACCTGGACGCTGATGCTGCGTGTGGTGCTGCCGCAACTGCTGCCGCGTTTGCTGATCTCGCTGCGGCTGATGCTCGGCTCGGCGTGGCTGTTCCTGATTGCCGCCGAGGCGATCGCTTCCACCGACGGTCTCGGCTACCGGATCTTTCTGGTCCGGCGTTATCTGGCGATGGACGTGATCCTGCCGTACGTGGTGTGGATCACCCTCCTCGCCTGGCTGATGGATTGGGGCCTGAAATACCTGACCCGCCGCGCATTCCCTTGGTATGAGGGGGCGGCCAAATGAGCTTCATCACAGTCAAAAACGTCTGGCAGCAATACGCCGATCAGGTCGTGCTCGAAGGCTTGAACCTGAGCGTCAACGAGGGTGAATTCTGCACCCTGGTCGGCGCCTCCGGTTGCGGCAAATCGACCTTCCTGCGCCTGCTGCTGGGGCAGGAAACCGCCAGTCGCGGCACGATCCTGCTCGACGGCCGGCCACTGGCCAACGAACCGGATGCCAGCCGTGGCGTGGTGTTCCAGCGCTACTCGGTGTTCCCGCATTTGAGCGTGCTCGACAACGTCGCCCTCGGC